>JBMCUI010000079.1:0-9062 GCA_048622675.1 Spirochaetota bacterium
GTTTTTCCTTTTCTTTCATGTCTGCCTCCAGCTTCTGTGACCACAGCTCTATTCTCTTGGTAATATTCTGCACTTCTTTTTTTTCGTTGAACAGAATATGGATCCGCTTGAGGGCCCTTAAAAAATCAATAGCTTTTTTCATATCATCGTGAGAATGATCGGTCAACTCATATTTTTCCCTGTACCGGCTGCTGGCTTCAATCAGCAGGTCCTTGACCAGATAGAGGTAATCATACCGGTCATCAAAACCCTCGTATTCTGGATTGTTCTTTTCCTGATAAGAACGGAAATCAAACATGTTTTTGGCCAAAACTGCATATCTTCCCTTGAATTCTACAAAGCTCCACTTCCACTTGGAGTCTTTTCCGTATCTGTCTGAGAGAAGAGATATGGTATACCCTATTTTTTTAACCAGCTTCAGCCTTCTGGAATCATCGAACCTGTCATCCAGTGACTTAAGCAGTTCGTGGTTTTCACCCAGGGGCATATCAATTACATAAGAAAAAACCTCTTCCAGAGAAGAAATAGCCTTGTAAAGATTCTTTCTTCCCAGGTCCAGATAGGAGTCATTCTTAAATCCCAGAAGGTTAACGCTGAGATCATTCATAGCGCAGTAAATAGAAACCATGTCTATGAACTGGGACGCAATAAGAACCTTTTTCAGGTTTTCATTGCTTTCTTCTTTTTGGACCTTCATTATTTTCTGGTTGACATTGTCAATTTTTCCCTTTAAATACTTTACTTCCTCTGTAAACTTTTTCTTTTTTTCCTTGTCTACTGCCATAGTTGGCCCTTATTCATGGAAAAAGAATAAACCTCTTTCCAGAGATTATGTTTATGCAAGGCCGCAGCTGCTAAATAACAAATATATCATACTAGCTCTCCTAACGAGGAAATATCCTGTATGCACATGGTATAAACGCTCAAGCCTTTACATCTATATGCCTGCCCAAATCCTGCTCCCCAGCAGGTGCAGGAACAGTGTATTTTTGCCTTTCATTTTCATGCTGGGAATGCTGATGGATTTTTTCTGCACTTGGACCTGCCACCCCTGTACCATAAATATCTTCTTTGGAAATAGACTTACTGTACAGAGCATCGGATACATGGTACATGTTTCTTTACCTAGTTAAACTGATAATTACTGAATATAAACTCATCTGTAGAACTATCTTTCAGATTGGTTAATACAATTTTATAGGGCATATAATAACTATTGTAATATTTATAGCTGTTCACTGCCTTCATATACGGTTCGCCATCCAGATAATACTCGGCCTTTTTTATTACCCATTTATCCCGGTCCAGAAAAAAAAGGGCGTAATTGCTTCCCTTCTGCTCTACCTGGGGGTCCCAGGCCTTTATTATCACCTCATCCGGATTCTGCTGGTAAAACTCTACCTTGTCCTTATTGACGAGTTCTTTTAATTCAGAAGGATTCTGGACCTTGGATATACCCGAAAACTTAAAGTATTCTTCGTACATGGAAAAAAGCGAGGAATACTCTTTTTGTACGTTCTCGATTACCAATTTCACTCCCCGGCCCTTTTCGAATTTTATTACCACCGCAGGCTGGCCTTTTCCTGTAAGGACATCCTTAGGAAGCTCCTTCAGGGCTTCCCTGAACCGCTCGTTTTCCACCTCTACTGTGTAAGAGTTGGGAGTATGGCTTTCGGACATCTTCACCACGTTCTCATAAATCTGTTCTATCTTCTGCTCTGAAAAGGCGGTATTTACTCCCATAAGGGCCGCCATCACTACCGCCAGAAACAAATATTTTTTCACTTCTCCTCCCGCTTATACAAATATTATACCAATAAACTCCACAAGCACCACCTATTACTCTTAAATAATAAACCAAAACTGCATAAATCTCAAGTTTTACTCTTCTTTTATCATTTCATGGGCCTGCTTCAGGGCAGGCTCACTCACGCTCTTGCCGCTTATCATTCTGGCTACCTCTGAAACCTTTTCATCCTTTGAGAGCACTTTAACACTGGTAATGCTGCGGTTATCCCTGCTTAATTTTTCCACTCTGATGTTCATATCTCCTCTGGATGCAATCTGTGCCTGATGGGTAACACATAGTGTCTGCTTCAGTCTGGAAAGCTCCCTGAGCCTGTTTCCCACAGCCCAGGCAACTTTGCCCCCGATGCCCGAATCAATCTCATCGAACACAAAGCTTAAAACCGGATCAGCATTGCCCAGCACCGTCTTTATGGCCAGCATAATCCTGGAAAGCTCTCCTCCGGAAGCTACACCCTTCAGGGGAAGCAGCGGCTCGCCTTTATTGGCGGAAATCAAAAACTCAATAGAATCAAGACCATGGGGATGAAGGCGGTAGCGCTTTCCGTCAACCTCCACTTCCCCCTGGTCATTTTGATGGTACCAGATGTTCACCTTGAACCGGGCCTTGTCCATACTCAGGTAATAAAGCTCCTTCATAACACTTTCTTCCATGGCATGAGCACACACCCTCCTTCTGGCAGAAAGCTCCACAGCAAGCTTTTTTGCCTCCATGATCTCCTGGTCCAGCTTCTGGTTCAGGCTGCGAATGGTCTCTTCGTTGGTCTGGAGTGACATAAGTTCCTGCTGGCAGCGGTCTTTGTATTCCAGTATTTCGGAAATTGAATCACCGTATTTTTTCTTCAGTCCTTTAATCTGCACTATCCTGGACTGGATCTTATCTATTTTACCGGGCTGGTACTCTATTCCATCAATGTAATGTTTCAGGCTGTAAGCAATATCCTCTATTACAGGTCTTGCGTTTTCCAGCTCCCCTACCAGTCGGTCTATCTCCTCTGCATAGTCCCTGGCTCTGGAAAGTCCGTAAATTGCACTTTCCAGCATAGCGAGTGCAGAGTACTCGTTCAATTTCAGGCTGTCGTAGGCCCCTGATACAGCGGAATGGAGCTGTTCGTAATTTTTCAGCACCCTGTATTCTTTTTCAAGCTCTTCGTCCTCACCCTCTTTCAACTCAGCCTGTTCTATTTCATTTATGGAATACTCCAGGATGTCCATCCTCCTCTGCTTCTGCTTCTCGTCCATAGTATGCTCTTCGATCTGTTTTTTTAATTCCTCTATTTTTCTGAAACGGCTCCGGTAAGCTTCCAGGTCCTGGTGCAGTTTGCCATACTGGTCCAGTAAAAAAAGATGATTTTTAACATTCAGCAGGGACTGATGTTCATGCTGGCCGTGTATATCAAACAACGCCCCGGTAATCTCCTGAAGATCTTTCACTGCAACCTGAAGACCATTAACAAAGCATTTTGAGGTACCTGACCTGGTAATAATTCTTCTAACCACAATACCAGTGCCTTCCTCACCTTCTATTCCCTTCTGGAGCAGAATGGAATGAATGGGATGTCCTGCAGGCACCTCTATCCTTCCCTCCACCACGCAGGTATCTTTACCGGATCTGATGTTTGAGGTCCTGGCCTTTTCACCCAGGATCAGACCAAGGGCACCGATAATTATAGACTTTCCTGCACCGGTTTCCCCGGTAAGCACGGTCAGTTTCTCACTGAAAGGAACAGTCAGCTCATCTATAAGGGCATAATTTTTTATGTACAGTTCCTTTAACATCCCTAACCCTTCCAGTAAAGCTTTTGCCTTACTATATCATAAAAACTTCTTTTCCCCAGAGAGACAAGTCTGGTCACTGTATCTGACTTTTCCACTTTTATTTCATCCATATAACCGGTATCTACAGCCACCTGACCGTCAATGGTGGCGTTGATTTCCCGGTGTTTGGATACAACTCTTATTCGTATGGAATCCTCAGTAGGAATAACCAGAGGTCTGGCACCCAGGGAATGCGGACAGATAGGACTTATCACCAGCGCCTTCATGGTGGGCTCCAATATGGGCCCTCCAGCAGCCAGAGAATAGGCGGTGGAGCCGGTGGGTGTGGCAATAATAATTCCATCCGCTCTGTATGTTCCAATAAAACTCTTTCCGCTGGAAACCTCCAGCTCAATGAGCCTGGAAATTCCACCGGTGTTTATCACCAGGTCATTCAATCCTGTAGTAGTGTACAGGCAATTCCCCTCCCGGCAGACCCGCACATCGATCATCATCCTCTCTTCATAATTCTGCCTCCCCTGCAGAATATCTTCCATGCACTCTATAACCTCGGATTCTTTGAATTCAGTAATAAACCCCAGACCCCCCAGGTTTATACCCACAATGGGCACCCTGAATCCTGAAAAAATCCTTGATGCGAAAAGCAGAGTGCCGTCACCCCCAAAAGTAAATGCCAGGTCACACCGGGGTAACTTCTCCTTCGTTTCTTTATCCATACCATCAACCCTTGAGGGTATCACCACAGAATCTATAGACATGGACTTAAGATACTGAACAAGAACATCAGAGGACTTCACCGCTTCCGGGCTTTTGGATTTGATTACTATGCCTACCAGTTTCATAGTATATATTCCCTGCAAAATGGTTTTTGGAACTCCCCGGTACTCCGGTAAAACAGCCCGGCCAATGGTCTACTCCCTGATAAAAGCATCCAATTTTATCTTTAATTAATATAACAACCAATTGTATGATTTTGTTTCAAAAAACATCCATGTACCACTCCCCCTTTATCCCTGATAAAAAAGCTGTGAACAACTCACACCCATCCCATCCCGTTTTCATAGTATTGATTTTATCCCCTTGACTACCTTCTCTACATCGCTTCCAGATAGGGTGGGATATATGGGCAGAGCAAGAATGCGGCTGAACATTTCTTCGGTATTTCTAAACCTGGCGGCCGGCAGGCCCAGGCAGCGATGAAGAGGAGTTTCAATACCTCTTTTTACCGGAATACCGTATTTTTTGAAGAACCTCCGGCATTCTTCAAAAGGAGTAGAGGTGTCAACCACATAGCTGGAAAAGCAGAGCTGTTTGTCCTCACCCCTTCCTACCAGGCTGCAGGAGGAGTGATTAACTGCTGCGTCATAATATTCAGCTATGCTTCTTCTTTTCTCCACTATCTGACCCAGCCTGGTAATCTGGGAAATGCCCAGAGAAGCGTTAAAATCGCTCATCATATAATCCAGGTGATAATGGTCATCCTTCAGGTCTTTGAGCATCTGTTTCAGTTTGTTGTTGCTGGAAGCCGCCATTCCTCCGCTTCCGGTGGTGATAATGGAGTAGTCGTTAAAGCTCATGGTGGTATAGGTACCAAAACTCCCCATGGTCTTCCCGTTGAGTTTTGATCCAATGGCCCCGTCCAGCTCTTCTATTACCGGAACTCCCAGACCCATGAACCCTGAAATATCGTGGGGTATACCGAACATCTGGGGAAGGATTATACAGCATGTTTGTGGACCAATATTTTTTCTCACCTCTTCCACTGAGGGGGCAAGAGAATCTTCGGCTACATCCACCAGAACTACCTCAAGCCCAGACCTGATGCATGCCTTCAGTAATTTGTACCGGGCGAAAGAGGGCATTATCACCTGGTCTCCCCTGGATGCTCCTATCAGATTGAATATGACTTCAAACCCATTGAAATAGGTATTAAATACAGCCACATTGGGTGCTCCAACAGACCTGGATATTATTTTTGAAAAACTTTTCAGGTATTCACCCGGCCTCAGGTCATCCCCAATCATACAGTAAAGAACTGATTCCAGGTCCTTTTTTTCAATAGTGGGTTTGTTAAACTTTATCATCCTGGTACTCGCTTTTGTTTTTCATGTGCAGCTTTTTCTGGTTATTTGCATGAAACCTTATGCGCCTGGAAAGCCGTTTCTACTCAACAGACTCGCCTGATAAAATTTCTTTTCTTTCCTTTAATTGTGCCTTTTCAGTATTGGAGGCAATATAGCAATTGCCAGAAACCCTGAACCCTCTGGGGATCTCCACATTCTGCCCTACCAGAGTAATGCCCCCATAAATGAAATCCGGGTACCGCTCATTGGTGCCCCAGGGTCTGTCCGAACCTATTCGGGCCCTCTCCCCGATATTGGGCGATACCCGGGCAAACAGCTCCCCGTTATCGCATATAATGCTGTTTTTTATTTCAGCTCCTTCACCAATATTGTTGTTGCCCATGATAATAGAGTGATAAACCCTGGCACCCTTTGCCACCTTTGTATTGGAGAATAGAATGGATTCCTGTACATAACCGTTAATAAAGCAGGAATCCGATATAAAGGAGTTTTTCACAAAACCGCTTCCCCCTACCTGAGAAAACTCCTTTTCTCTGGAGTTTTCCATCAGAGGCAGAATGGAGACCCTGGTAAAATCCTCCGCTTTTTTAAGAAAAGAAAAATGAACGTTATAGTAATCGTAAACCGTATTAATTTTTAAAACCGCTGCACCACAGACCACTGGTGCAGCTTCAGAAGAAACCACCTTCTGCAGCAGCTCCCAGCACTGGTCTGCCGGTGAGCTGTGCTCCTCCTTCAGATGCATTGACTTGAGCTTTTTCAGAGGAGCCCCATCCTGTATCAGGTAGCCTACCTGATTCCCCTCTCGGTCAACTACACCGTAGTTGCCATAACCAAGGCCCTTCAAATAGGTATACAGTTGCTCCCATTCCGGGAGGAAAATTCCATCGGCACGCAGAATAAGAATTCCTTCGTTTCTTCCGGGCCTGGACAGATGCGAAACAGCCCTGAGAAGGTCCTTGTCATCAACAATCTTCACCCTGTTTGACCGGTACGTGTAAACAATATACTCGCGGGTACCCGGTGCATCTCTATCCATTATCACACTCACATTCCTGAACCCTGAAGAAATCAAGGGAGCAATATAATAGTCCAGAACCCTGGGTTTGCCAAAAACAGGAACCAGAGACTTTTCTCTGTTATGGGCGAGGGAAAGGAGGCCTTTTTCCCTGCTTTTAATAAAAACCAGTGAACTCAATTTTTTAATATCGGACATTTAAACACCCCGGTCTCAACGCCGCCAGAACAGCTTCTCCAGGCACACTAAAACAAAAAAGACCGGGACCATCCACACCCGTTTGTAATATCCAGAGTGTGGTATCTCTCGGTGCTTCAGCTTGCTTTCTCTGTACCTGCGGAATTTCATAATATTGCCTGCAATTAAGTCAAACATGTTTTCCACCAGGACAATAACTCCGGCATTAATTTTTTCCCTGTTTGTATTTACCCATTTTTGTTCATAAGGAGAGCCCAAACCAACAAAAAAATAATCAGGAGAAGCTTTTCCGATGGCGCTTATTACATCCTCATGGGCTATTTTCTGGTAATTTCCTCTGTATCTTCCAATCACAAATAACCTGGGTATCTCCTTTTTCAGATTATAGTAAGCCCGGTCTATGGTATTGCCCTTTCCTCCCAGGAAGTACACCGATTTGTTCAAGTCTACCGACTGTACCAGCAGCATCTTGGCAAACAGGGAAGGTTCTATTATTTCGCGAAATGGTCTATTTAACACACTGGCTGCCCATGATATATACTTTCCACTGGGTATTATGAGGTCAGACTCTTCCAGAAAAATCCGGATGAATTTATTCCTCCTGGCCATCATTAACACAGGCAGGGAAAGATAAACAATAATATGAGAGCGTTCATCACGCACAAATTCTTCGGTACGGGCCAGGGCCTCCTCAGCGGTTACATTATCATAAGGTATTCCCAGTATCCGATCCCTTTTCCTGTATATAGATGCCATATACTCAACATGCCTTCCATAAGTTAACTTTTTGCCGAATAGAAAAGACGGATAAACCCTGTAGCCAGCACACATGCAGTTTCTGACCTGAGTACAAATTTTCCCATGGTTACTGGAACAGCACCTGCTTTTTCAATAATAGCATTAGTTTCTTCTTCTGAAAAACCTCCCTCCGGTCCGAAAAACAGGTGAAAAGACTCCACCCTGCTTTCATCAAGGCCCTCCAGTACTGTTCTCAATGGCCTGCCCTCCAGCTGAGTGCTGAAAAGCAAAACCACCCGGGCGGTGTTTTCTCTCGTATAACCGCCAAACTCCTCCAGTACATCCATAATATTTGCAACTGCTCTTATTTCCATAGTTTTCTCAAAACCAGTAACCTTTGCCCCTTCCCTGGAAAGGCGTTTCCATCGGTTTAGTTTATTTTCACCCACTGTACGTGGAGTAACATTTCTCCCGGTCCTCAAAGGATAAAAGGCCCTCACTCCTATTTCACTGAGCTTGGAGACCACTATATCTGTTTTCCTGGCTTTCAACACTCCCTGGTATACATACACTGGTAAAACCACGGGTGCAGCTGCCTGTTTTTGTCCAATTATATCACAAACTATCTTTTCTTCATTTACGAAGGAGACTTTCAGGGTATACTTACGGTTTCCTATAACCGCATCCAGGACCCTCCCCTTTCTTACCCTCCGCACATTCTTGAGGTAATGGTAGTACTCCCCCCGGATATGCACCTGGTTATTTTTTAAACAGTGTGGGTCCAAAAAGATGTTTTTCATTCTGCAATCATTAAGTTATTATCCGCCAGGTCCATAGTCAATTTTTAAAAAGGGGTGCATTTCAGATGTTTCGGTGTATACTTTTAAAAAACATACCCTCATCACTGAAAACATCTTAATCGAAGCTAAAAAAGAGGTGTTTCAGTGTTGATAAATGACCATAAACAGGATAGATTATTTTATATATGATCAAAGAACTAACTCCAGAGCAGAGGCTGGCCCTCATAAGAAAGGGAAATGAGCTGTTCAATAAGGGGGATATTGAGAAAGCAGCCAGGATTTTTACCACTACTTCTTACAAAGACGGGCTCATAAGGGTGGGAGATTACTACTATTTCGAAAAAAAGAATCCTATGAAGGCCTTTTATTATTATTTGGAAGCGAAATATGAAAAGAGAATTAAAGAAATCTCTGAGCGTATATCTTCAGTAATTAAAAAATGGCTCAAAGAAGATAACAAGTAAGAACATGAATATGAAAAAGAAGAAAAAACCTCATCCACAGTGGCAAAAAATTCCGGAGATGTCCCGCTCCGGCTACCAGCTATTGAAGGACGGACGGCTGAAAGAAGCAGAAGGGGAGTTCAATAAAATCCTTAAACTGGATAAAAAGAACATCTATGCCCTGGTAGGCCTGGGG
>JBMCUI010000080.1:0-8988 GCA_048622675.1 Spirochaetota bacterium
GTGTTAGGTTTTGCAGAAAATACTTCTATCACCCATGCCCTTTCGATGTATGGGGACGTGAAATATCCCCCTGGTTTCGATCATTTCCAGTACGTCAATCCGGATGCTCCCAAGGGCGGAAAAGTGAAACTGGGGGTAGTGGGGACCTTTGACAGCTTGAACCCTTTTATTTTGAAAGGTGTTACTGTATCAGGGGCGGGGCTTCTATTTGATACCCTGACCGTACAGTCCGATGACGAACCATTTTCTGAATATGGCCTGCTGGCAGAGAAAATGGAGGTTCCGGAAGACCGCTCCTGGGTCACCTTCTTTCTCAGGCCGGAGGCAAGGTGGCATGACGGCAGCCCTGTAACCAGTGAAGATGTCATTTTTTCCTTTGAAACTCTTATGTCCAAAGGACATCCTTTCTACAGGGCCTATTACGAGAGCGTGGAAAAAGTGGAAAAACTGGGTAAATACAAGGTAAAGTTTGTATTTGGCGAGGGTACCAACAGGGAACTGCCCCTGATTATGGGACAACTTCCGGTTTTTTCAAAAGCTTATTATTCCAAACATCCATTTGCAAAAACGAGCCTGAGCCCTCCCGTGGGCAGCGGCCCCTATAAAGTAGTGGATGTAAAGCCGGGACGCTCCATCACCTATCAGCGTGACCCCAATTACTGGGGCAGGAACCTCCCGGTGAACAAAGGAAGGTACAATTTCGATACCATCAGTTTTGAATATTACCGGGATGAAACAGTAGCAATAGAGGCGTTCAAGGCCGGAGAGTATGATTTCCGGCTTGAACATATTGCCAAAGTATGGGCAACTGCTTATCAGGGTCCAGAGTATGAAAAGGGGTTGTTAATTAAAGAAGAGCTTCCCAACAATAATCCTGCCGGTATGCAGGCTTTTGTATTCAACACCAGAAGGTCATTTTTTAAGGACAGAAAAGTCCGGTGGGCACTGGCGCATGTATTTGATTTTGAATGGACCAATAAGACCCTTTTTTACGGTGCGTACACCAGGACAGAGAGCTACTTTGCAAACTCAGAGCTTGCTTCGGATGGGCTTCCCTCGGAGGCGGAGCTGGAACTTCTTGAGCCTTTCAGGGGCCGGGTTCCGGAAGAGGTTTTTACCAGGGAATACCATCCACCTTCAACAGACGGCTCAGGAAACATCAGAGAAAACCTCAGGAAAGCCCTGGGACTGCTGAGGGAGGCAGGCTGGGAGCCCCGTGGAGGGGTTCTGGTAAATACCAGTACAGGGCAGCCTTTTCGGTTAGAAATTCTGATAGTTCAGCCGAGCATGGAGAGGGTGATTGTTCCTTTTAAAGATAATTTGAAGAGGCTGGGTATTCAGGCAAATATACGTCTGGTGGACAATTCCCAGTATATTAATCGAGTGGACAATTTCGATTTTGATATGATTGTACATACCTGGCGCCAGAGTCTTTCTCCGGGTAATGAACAAAGAAATTTCTGGTCCTCAAAAGCGGCTGACACCCCAGGGTCGGAAAACCTTGCAGGTATAAAAAGTCCTGCTGTGGACGCATTGATAGGAAAGGTAATTTCAGCATCTGATAGAAAAACTCTTGTAGTTGCCTGCCACGCCCTGGACCTGGTTCTATTATGGGGTCATTATGTTATTCCCCACTGGCACATTACCAAGTACCGTATTACTTACTGGAACAAATTTGGAAGACCGTCCATTAAACCAAAATACAGCCTGGGTTTTACTGATACCTGGTGGGTGGACCCTGAGAAAGCCGAAGCTCTGCAAAATTACTAAGAATATTTTAAATCTTTAAATGACCTCTTGCTGAAGACTGCTATTATCTCTCAGGAGTGTCTATAAACCCCTTCTTAATAAATAACAAATGTCCTGCAAAAGCTTTTAAAAAATAGGAGGCACTGTAGAATAACACTATGATAAACTATATTATCCGCCGGTTGCTGTTAATGGTCCCCACCCTGGTGGGTATATTGGTAATAAATTTTATTATAATCCAGTCAGCTCCGGGAGGACCGGTAGAAAGGATGATTGCCCAGCTGAAAGGGGTCAGCGTAGAGGCCACTTCCAGAATAACCAGGAGCGGAGAAGAAGCCCAGCAGAATGGAGGAACCGATAGTAAATCTCAAAGCAGTGTAAATACCAAGTACAGAGGAGCGCAGGGTCTGGACCCCGAACTGGTGACGGAGATTGAAAAACTGTATGGATTCGACAAACCTCCATTTCAGAGATTTATACAGTTGATGGGCAACTACCTGCGGTTTGAGTTTGGCGAAAGCTTCTACCGGGACAGAAAGGTGCTCGATCTGATACTGGAGAAAATGCCTGTATCCATCTCTTTGGGGTTATGGACTACTTTTATTGTGTACCTGGTATCCATTCCCCTGGGAATCAAAAAGGCAGTCAGCGACGGCAGCAGTTTTGACATGTGGACAAGTTTTATAATTACCATAGGGTATGCAGTGCCGGGATTTTTGTTTGCTATCGCTTTGATTATATTTTTTGCCGGTGGAAATTTCCTGCAGATATTCCCACTCAGAGGTCTGGTATCCGAAAACTGGTCCAGCCTTCCCCTGCATATGAAAATTATCGATTACCTGTGGCATATGGTGCTGCCTGTTACAGCAATGGTTATAGGAGGTTTCGCAGGGCTTACCATGTTTACCAAAAACTCTTTTCTGGAGGAGGTTAACAAACAGTACGTTGTCACAGCCAGGGCCAAAGGGCTTGCTGATAAAAAGGTCCTTTACAGGCACGTTTTTCGCAATGCCATGCTTATAATAATTGCTGGTTTTCCTTCTGCATTCATTAGTGCTCTGTTTACCGGCACCATTCTGGTAGAGATAATATTTTCTCTGGATGGACTGGGACTGCTGGGGTTTGAAGCAGCCATGAACAGGGATTACCCGGTGGTATTCGGGACCCTGTACATCTTCAGTATTCTGGGCCTGGTGCTCAATCTCCTCAGTGACTTAATGTATACATTCATTGATCCTAGGATAGATTTTGAGAGCAGGGAGGTATAGGTGCCCGAAAAGCGGATGCTGGATATTACATTAAGCCCTCTGACCAGGAGGAGGATTCGCAATTTTACCCATAACAGGAGGGCCTACTGGTCGCTTGTAATATTTCTTGCTCTTTTTATTATAAGCCTTTTCTCTGAGTTTGTAGCCAATGATAAACCACTGGTAATCCATTACAATGGCAGGTTTTACTTCCCCCTGTTTACCACCTATACCGAAAAGACCTTTGGCGGGGACTTGGCCATAGAGGCGGACTATCGCGACCCTTATATACGCTCCTTCATACAGAAAGATGGGTGGATGGTGTGGCCTCTCATTCCCTACAGCTATGATACCATCGATTATAACCTTGATGTACCTGCACCGGCTCCACCATCCAAAGACCACTGGCTGGGTACCGATGACACGGGGCATGATGTTACGGCACTTATTCTCTACGGGTTCAGGCTTTCTGTTATCTTTGGTCTTATTTTGACCTGTCTCAGCTCGGTAATCGGAGTTGCAGCCGGGGCCATTCAGGGGTACTTCGGGGGCCTTCTGGACCTGCTGTTCCAGAGATTTATCGAGATCTGGTCTTCGCTCCCTGTTCTTTATATTTTGATCATACTTACCAGTATCATTGAACCCTCTTTTGGGATGCTTCTGATAGTACTTTTAATATTCAGGTGGCTGTCACTGGTTGGGGTGGTACGGGCTGAGTTTCTTCGTGCCAGAAACTATACTTATGTGAAAGCGGCCCGTGCCCTGGGAGTAAAAACACTCACCATCATTTTCAGACATGTTCTGCCAAATGCCATGGTATCAACATTTACCTTTCTTCCTTTTATACTGAATGGGTCAATAGTAGCCCTGACTTCTCTGGACTTTCTGGGCCTGGGGCTTCCTCCCTCCTCCCCCTCTCTGGGGAGGCTTCTGGCTCAGGGGAAGGCAAATATCCAGGCCCCGTGGCTGGGGATATCTTCTTTTGTGGTGCTTTCGGTAATGCTTTCTCTTTTGATATTTATTGGAGAAGGGGTCAGGGATGCATTTGACCCGAGGAGAAACTTTTAATGAGCTTGCTGCGGGTGGAAGACCTATCAGTATGGTTCAACGTTGATCACAGAAAGGTACATGCGGTAAGAGGAGTATCCTTTTCCATAGACAAAGGGGAAACATTTGCTCTGGTAGGAGAAAGCGGGGCAGGCAAATCAATGAGCGCTCTGTCCATCATGAAGCTTTTTCCCTATGGAAGCGGGGCTCAATACTCAGGCCGTATTTATTTCAAAGACCAGGAGCTGTTGAGTGCTCTGCCTGAAGTGATGTACAGGATAAGGGGCAGTGGCATAACCATGATATTTCAGGAGCCCATGACCTCCCTGAATCCTGTTCACACCATTGAAAAGCAAATAGGCGAGGCCCTGTATATACATCAGGGAATCTCCGGTGAGCAGGCCAGAAAAAAGGTGGTGGAACTGCTGAAAATAGTGCATCTTTCAGAGGCCGAAGAACGGCTCAATGCATATCCGCACCAGCTTTCAGGGGGGCAGCGCCAGAGAGTAATGATCGCCATGGCACTGGCAAATAACCCCGATCTTTTGGTTGCCGATGAGCCCACAACGGCCCTGGATGTTACTATTCAGGCAGAGATTCTAAAGCTGTTAAAGGAGCTGAAGTCCAGGCTGGGGATGGCACTGCTTTTGATTACTCACGACCTGTCTATTGTCAGGAAAATGGCCAACCGGGTGGGTGTCATGAAAGACGGCAGGATAGTAGAAATGGGAGACTGCCAGAAAATTTTCCAGGCCCCTTCCCACAGGTACACCAGATATCTTCTGGGTTCTGAGCCGGGGGGAAGGCCGCCAAAAATAGCCGTTTCCGGGCAGGAGGTCCTGAGGTGCACCAGGGTAAGTGTCTCCTTTCCTGTTTACAAAGGTCTTTTAAGAAGGGTCAAGGGATACATACCAGCGGTTAACCAGGTAAGCATCACCATCAATAAAGGGCAGACCACAGGTCTGGTCGGTGAAAGCGGTTCCGGCAAAACAACCTTTGGGATGGCAGTGCTCAGGCTAATTTCGAGCTCAGGTTCGATTAAGTTTATGGGTAAAGAGATCCAGGGATTAAAAAGCAAACAGCTGCAGCCGCTGCGGAAGCAAATGCAGATAATATTCCAGGACCCATTTGAAAGCCTCAACCCCAGGATGACGGTGGGACAAATAGTGGGAGAGGGGGTCAGTGTGCATGGTATCGGTGATACCTCCAGCCAGAGAGAGGTGCTTATCTGTAGAGCACTGGAGGAGGTAGGCCTGGAGCTGAACTGCAGAAACCGGTACCCCCATGAGTTCAGTGGGGGACAGCGCCAGCGCATAAGCATTGCACGTGCACTGATTCTTAAACCCCAGGTTTTGGTACTTGATGAGCCTACTTCTTCTCTGGATGTATCGGTTCAGGCGCAGATATTAGAACTTTTAAAAAGGCTTCAACGTGATTACCAGCTGGCCTATCTGTTTATAAGCCATGATTTAAGAGTGGTACAGGCCCTGAGTCATGAAATTATAATTATACATGGCGGAAATGTAGTAGAGTATGGAAGTGCAGAGCAGATATTCACAAAACCAAAGCATGCTTACACCAGGAATCTGATGAAAGCAGCCTTTGAGTTCCAGACCGGGTCTGACACTTTACAGGGATACACAGGTTCCTGATTTTTGCCTTATTCCACCTTTCAGGGTTATCCTTTCTAAAAAACAGAATAATAACTTAGCTTTTTAGGAAAAAATTATTATTGTATAAATGGTTGATGGAAAAATATGGGAAAGGGGGTGTCGAAAATATCTACCAATGTAAAAATTGTGGCCAAAGAAGGTGAACAGATCGAATCTTTGCTCAAAAGGTTTAGAAAGGCCTGCGAGAGAGAGCAGATTAGAACGGAACAGAGAAAGCGAATGTATTATATCAAACCTTCCATGCTCAAACATCAGAAGAGAAAAAAGAGAGAACGGCGAATCGAACGCAAGAAGCGAAAGCTCGAGTACATGAGAAGCAGAAGGAGATGATGTAAATTTGGGAGTTGCGTTATTTTCTGTTTTTCATTTTACTTTATCTAAAAAGACCATCCCATAGGTATCGCATATACCTATGGGGTTTTCTTTATGTACCTATTCAGGGTTTCCTCCGTGTTGTTTTGACTTATTAATGCCTGGTAGACACAAAAGAATATAATTCCATCTAGGCTTACAACGGAAAGGAGATGCAGGTATGGAATGTAATATAGAGAAGAACAAACAGAACTGTAACTGCACCTATGAACCATGTCCGAGAAAGGGAAAGTGCTGTGAATGCCTGACCTATCACATGTCCATGAACCAGATGCCGGCCTGCTTTTTTTCACCCGGAGCAGAAGCTGCCTATGACCGATCTATAGAGGCTTTTATAAGTGATTACCAGAGCAGGTCGTGAATATGAGTAGAATAAATAGATCGTGTTTTTATTAAGGGGTTGAGTTGGGGCATATAATAACCTTACCGGAAGATGTCTCAGGTAAAATAGCTGCAGGAGAGGTAATAGATGGACCTTACTCTGTAGTGAGGGAGCTTCTGGACAATTCTCTTGATGCTGGCGGAAAAAACATCACAGTCACTGTGAATAATGGAGGCAAGGACTACATTAAAGTAATCGATGATGGAGAGGGCATGTCAGAAGAAGATGCTGCTCTTTCCATCAAGAAGCACACCACCAGCAAAATCAAGGACCTATCTGATCTTGATGTACTCTCCACCATGGGGTTCAGAGGTGAAGCTCTGTCCAGCATATGCATGGTGTCCAACTTTTCAATGCTCACCAGACGGAGACCTGACCAGCACGGCACCAGACTGAAGTGCTTTTATGGGAAAGAGATGTCCATCGAGCCTTCTGCTGCCAAAATCGGAACAGAGGTGGTGGTCAAAAATTTATTTTACAATCTTCCTGCAAGAAAAAAGTTTTTAAAAAGCAACCGGGCAGAAAGCTCCAGAATAAAGGAGGAAGTGGTAAAAAAGGCCCTGGGGTTCTGCGGGAGGGGGGTTTCTTTAACCGCTGATGACAGGGAAGTATATACCCTTGCTCCTACCGACTCATTGCCTCAGAGAATAGAAGATATATTTGGCAGACCAATGAAGCAAAACCTGCTGGAGATATCCCATGAAGAAGAGGATTTTTCCCTGTATGGATATCTCACCAACAAAAACGCAACCCTTTCCAACAGGTCAGGTCAGTATATTTTTGTGAATGGACGACCGGTCCTGGACAAATCATTCCAGTATGTAACAAACGAACCATCCAGAGGAGTGCTGCCTGCCGGAAGGTTTGTTTATGCTTTTGTATTCATCGATATAAACCCATCACTTGTTGATATAAACGTACACCCTGCAAAAAGAGAAGTAAAAATTAAAATACACCAGAAAATATGCTCAGCTCTTCACAGGGTGGTTTTGCAGACCCTCAGACAGGATTTTTACTCTGGAGTGGGTATACCCGGGGACAAAGATGCAGCATCTTGCCAGGGCATTTCCCCTGGATATCCCGGGCACGCCACTGATTATTCAGAAAAGAGCCTATGGGAAAAAGCTGAGGGCAGCAGGGAGGACGAGTTGTCTTCAAGGATACGGGAGCCTTCTTCTGGTGCTTTCCATCCTGGTAGTAATTTTTCTTCTGATATACAGGAAGATGTCATCCCTGAAGGCACCAAAGAAGGCACTGAAAATGCCGCCTTAAGAAAAACTTTTTTTCAATCCCGGCTGGTGGAGGCGGATTTCCCCCGGCCGGAGGAGATTATACCAGTGAAGGCGGGAAAGGTGGGGTTTAAGGGAAGCTTGTTCAGTACCTACCTTGTGTTTGAAGGGGAGGGGTTTCTGATTCTTATTGATCAGCATGCTGCTCATGAAAGAGTACTGTACGAGAAGCTATCCCGGGAAGCGGCAGCAGGGGACTACTCTAAAAATCTTTTGGTTCCATTAAACTTTACTCCACCAAGAAAGTATTACGACGATATTAGCAATAATTTGAAAGTTTTCGATAAAGCTGGGATTAAAATTGAACCATTCGGAGAAGAGAGTTTTAATGTTTTAACCGTGCCTTCTTTTATTCCGGAGAAAGATGAGCAGGAGGCTATACACCTGCTTCTTGATGAGTTTTACTCCGGAAATGTAAACCTGGACCCTCAGATCATAAGGCAAAAGTTTCTGAAGGTTGCTGCCTGCAGGGCTGCGGTAAAAGAAGGAGAACGGCTGGACGAGCAAAAAGCTGTGGCTCTGCTGGAAAGCATGTTCCGTTCAGAAATACCCTATGTATGCCCTCACGGAAGACCTACTGTGTTAAAAATGTCAAGAAGCTATTTTGATAAACTATTTCAAAGAAAATAGCATTCCATATAATTATATATTCAACCGGAGAGTAAAATGGTACCAAGAGAAGAGCTTGAGAGATGGCTTAATGATTTTTTTAATATTCACCAGATATCTGATTACCTGCCCAACGGCCTTCAGATAGAGGGCAGAGAGGAAGTCCGGAGGATAGTAACAGGAGTTAGTATAAACTATGAGCTAATACAAAAAGCTGCATCCCAGAAGGCTGATGCAATTATTGTTCATCATGGGATGTTCTGGAAAAATGAAAACCCGGTAATCAGGGGGTATAGAAAAAAAAGAATAAAACAATTACTGGAGTGTGAAATTAATCTTTTTGCCTACCATTTGCCTCTGGATGAACACCCTGAGATAAGCCATAACAGGCTGATTTTGGAAAAGCTGGATGTGGACAGCATTGAAAAAGTGCAAACCCCACCGGGAAAATATGCCACCGGACTGAAGGGGACATTCCAGATGCTGGTGCCTTTTGAAAAACTGGTGGACAGGACCAACCAGGGGCTGAATACCCGAGCCAGATATTTTCAATACGGCTCTTCTGAGATTGGATCTGTGTTTATTATCTCAGGAGGGGGGAAGAATGAACTGGAAAATGC
>JBMCUI010000081.1:0-8963 GCA_048622675.1 Spirochaetota bacterium
TACCAAAGGAGTGGATGTTGGAACAAAAAAACTTATATACTACAAACTCAGAGAGCTTGCCAATAATGGCATAGGTATTATTGTAATTTCATCGGATTTACCTGAAGTAATACAGCTTTGTGACAGGATTCTGGTAATGTACGGGGGCAAAATCGCAGGAGAGCTGCCCAGAGATCAGGCCACAGAGGAAAAAGTGATGGAACTTGCTACCGGAGTGGTAAAACAAAAATAAGGGAGGATAAAAGAATACCATGCAATCCCAGAAGAGCAACCGGAAAAAAAACCCCCTTGATTTTTTACGGTATCAGGAGTTTTTACTCTCCCTGGTAATCATTGCTATAATGGTTGCAATGAGTTTCATTTCTCCTTATTTCTTTACTCTACAAAATATAAGAGGCCTATTAATAGGAACCACTATGGTAGGCATCATCAGTGTAGGTATGGTGGGAGTTCTTGCCACCGGAGGGCTGGACCTATCTGTTGGTTCGGTGCTTGCCTTTGCAGGGGTCATTGCAGGCCTTTCATTAAAGGCCGGGGTGCCCACCATATTTGCAGTTATTTTTGCTTTGCTCGCAGCAGGAGCAGTTGGTCTGATCAATGGATTATGTGTTGCCAAGCTGGAGTTTGACCCATTTATTACTACCCTGGCAACCATGATCATGGTAAGAGGGTTTTTATTGGTGATATCCGGTGGTCATGCTGTTACTGAAATGACTGAGAGCTACAATGTATTGGGTCAGAGTGAATTTTTAAGTTTTCAATATCCAGTTTACTATTTTTTCGTTATAGCAATTCTTGGGGCCTTCTTTTTCCATAGTATCCGTATTTTCAGGCTTACTTATTATGTGGGAAGCAACGAGGAAGCAGCCAGGTTAAGCGGTATAAATGTAGCATTGGTTAAGACTCTTGGCTATGTAATTGTAGCTGTACTGGCCGGTGTTTCTGGTGTATGTATGTCTGCACGCATGGGAATGGCATCAGTAACTATAGGGCAGGCTACCAATCTCCAGGTACTGGCTGCATGTGTTATTGGCGGTTCTTCTTTCCGAGGCGGACAGGGGACTGTGCTCGGTGCAGCACTGGGGGCATTTCTGCTGCAGCTTTTGGTAAACTCACTCAATATAGCAGGTATGGGAATATACTGGCAGCAGGTTTTTACCGGTGGGGTGCTGCTTGGTGCAATTGCTCTGGATCGACTTAAAAGATGGTAGAGTTAAATTGACAGCCCGGAGGATTTGGAATGGGAAGCAAGTTGAAAGTAGTGGTGAGTGACCACGATTATCCTGACCTGAGTATAGAAAAAAATGTATTGGAACCAATCGGTGCAGAAGTAATAGGTGCTCAGTGCAAAAGCGGGGGAAAAGCCCTTATTAAATATGTAAAGGATGCAGATGCTGTTCTTCAACAATATGCAGAAATTGGTGAAGAAGTAATAAGGGAGTTGACTAGATGCAAGGTTATTGCTCGGTATGGGACTGGAGTGGATATACTAGATGTAAAAGCCTGCCACCAGAAAGGTATTACGGTAACTAATGTCCCTTATTATTGTGTTGATGAAGTGGCAAATCATGCTTTAAGCCTTGCATTGACCTTAACTCGAAGACTTCCCATGTATGTAAACTCAGTCCGCCAGGGTAAATGGCACTGGTCCAACTCCGGAATACCGATACATAGATTTGAAAAACAGACGTTTGGAGTTATGGGTTTTGGAAAGATAGGTCGAAATATTCTGAAAAAAGCAAAAGCTCTCAAATTTAAGCTGATTGCATATGACCCATATGTAGATTCGTTTTTCATGGAGCAGGAGGGAGTGGAAAAGGTAGATTTTGAAACCCTCCTGGGTGAGGCTGATATCCTCAGCATTCATATACCGTTAACTTCTCAAACCAGGCATATTATTGGGGAAACTGAACTGAGAAAGATGAAAAACAGCTCAATATTAATAAATACTGCAAGAGGGCCGCTTGTAGACAACCAGGCTCTGTATAGAGCACTGGCCAACGGATGGATTTCTGGGGCTGCACTTGATGATATAGAAGACGAGCCGGCAAAACAGGAGAGGTGGGAGTTTGAGAAAAACCTACTTTTAAAACTGGAAAATTGTCTTATCACCCCTCATTCAGCTTACTATTCTGAAGAATCTATTTTCACTGCACGAAAAACTGCATCCGAGGAAGTCAGCTCGGTCCTGCTCGGCAAAAAACCCAGATACACAGTATAATAAATAAACCAGTCACTACTATTCTGCCTTCCTTAAAATCCATAGGAGTGCTCCTTGCATCGAATAATGTCCATAAATATCCGGTTGACAGGGGTAGGAATATTATGTTTTTCACCTAGATCAATGATCTTTCCTGCAAACATCTCCACTTCTGTTTTACGTTGGGCCTGCACATCCTGAAGCATGGAGGTTTTGTTTTTAGGGTCAAGCGTTTTCAGTACCTTGTACCACTGTTCAAATAAGTCCTCACCAAGATGCACCCCCTCTTTATCGGCTATCTGTACCACCTCTTCCATTGCTGCATCAACCATATCCAGGGCTTCCCTTTGCTTCTGAAAAACCTCATATGGTGCGTTCAGCACTGCCGAAGCCTGGTTTATGCCTGCATTGATCATATATTTCCACCACAGAATACGCAGCATATCCGATGGGACCACGCAGGGCAGGTCAGCATTTGAAAGAAGAGAAGCCACATTCTGCACTATCTCTTCAGGTGGGTTATTTTTCTTTCTTCCTATGTAAAGCGTACCCGGGCTGCTGAAGACCACTTTGTCTTTTTCACGTACCGCATCTATTCCAAGGCTTACCCCGTACAACACATGGTCCCAGCCGTAGGCCCTGGCAATTTTTTCTTCACTGTCTATTCCATTGAGTAGAGAAAGGATCTGGGTCTGGTCGGTTACTTCAGGCTCTATGTCGCGAATGGCCTGTTCAAGGTGGTGATATTTGACTGCTGCAATTATGAGCTGCGGGGGGCTGTCAAATGCTCCTGGTTTTCGTACATGAACATGGTAGCTTTTGTTATTGACTACCAGCCCCTGCTGAAGTCTTTCAAGCCTCTGGCCTTCAGCCAGAAAAGAAACAGAAGCTGTGCTTTTTTCATAGAGTATACTTCCATATGTGGCTCCTACTGCTCCTGCTCCGATAATGGCAACATTGTGAATGGTTGTGAGCATAATTCTTCCTCCTTGCCTTAAATTAGCACTTTACTGAAAAGCTGTACACTGGAACAGAGGTATAAAACATTGCTCCCCAGCATTAAAATGTATAGGAAAAATGATGCTGATAGGCCGGTTTTGCCAACTTGAATATGTTTAATGGGTTTGATTTTATTGTTGCGCAGGTTTATTGTTTTTAAAAGGAGGGGTTAATTGAAATGTATATTTTAATAAAGGGGGGTAAATTATGGAAGCATTACACAATGTATTGATCTGAGTCCTGGAAATAGGGGGTGTAGTACTGATCCTTCTGGGAATGTTTATGTGGTTAAAAGTTGCATTCAGTGGGGAGTCGACCGCGCGATCATTTATGTCACTGGTATTTACTTTTGTGTTTTTTATAACTGTAGTACTCAGAAGCAGTGAGTTTTCTGATGCTGCTATCCGCTGGATTACTATAGTTTACGGTGCTGTATTAGCATTTTATATCACGGCCAGAATGATAGAACACAAAGAAGAAATTAGAGGACGTAAATAACCACAAAATTAATAAGCCCGGGAGAGCTAGCTCCTGTCCCGGGTACTAGTTTTGATCTTTTTCCCGGTCCCGGGCCCCGTTTGCAGAGTCTTCACGGTATTGAGACTGTGATTGAGGTCCCTGTCCGTGCCCGGTTGGTGGTTGCCGGTTCTGCTGGTAGGGAGGAGTATTGTACGAGTTAGGATTTCCGGGTGGTTGCTGCTGGTTTGGTGTTTGGTGTTGGTTGGGTTGTGATTGAGATAAGTTGTCAATAATGCTGTCAATTTTAAATCCATTTTTAAATTTTCTGTAACCCTGAAGACCTGTTCCCAGTATTCGTGCAATGTGAGGGAGTTTTATCACTCCGAAAATAACTATACCCACTACCAGTATAAGAAGTATTTCCAGACCGCCGATTCCACCCATTTTTCTTTACTCCGTATTGTTATATTTCTGTCTCAAGTTTATCATAGTCTGCATTATAATTTCAGATTAACATCCAATGGTTATTATTTCAAGTATAAACCTTCGGTAATTTATTGATTGTGCCCGGTTTTTACAATACACTTATATCTTGAAATGAGATTTAACAAGAATACTGTCTCTCAGACATGCTGGGGGGTAATTTTTTGCCTTTACCAGATGTATTCGTTTTATGGTTAAAGTATACTCTAATAAAGTGCAGGGCCAATGATATGGGTTTTACACCCTCTTACATAGATTTGTATAAATCTGGGGTTCTTGAAAATATCGCCGGCGAACTTGAAAAGAGGGTGTCGAATTGCACTCTCTGCCCTCACAGCTGCGGCGTAGACAGAAGAAGCGATAAAAATGGCAGGTGCAAAAGCAGAGTTTTTCCTATTGTTTCAGCATGGAATCCTCACTTTGGCGAAGAAGCTCCGCTGGTGGGGAGAAGGGGTTCGGGGACCATTTTTTTTACCAACTGCAATCTAAGCTGTGTTTTTTGTCAGAATTATGATATTTCCCAGCTGGGATATGGAAAGGAAATTGGTTTCAGAAAGCTGGCAGAGATAATGATAGCGCTGCAGAAAAGGGGGTGCCACAATATTAATTTTGTGACTCCCACCCATATGATCTATGCTATTGTAAAAGCATTGACTCTGGCTGTGCCCATGGGGCTCGATATTCCTCTGGTATACAATTCCGGTGGTTATGATCTGGCTGAAACTCTGGAGTTGATGGAGGGTATTTTCGATATTTACATGCCTGATTTCAAGTACTCGAACCACCATACAGGCCACCGGTTGAGTGGAGCCAGAGATTATCCCAGCTATGCTCTGAAAGCGGTCAGGGAGATGCACCGTCAGGCAGGAGACCTTAAAATGGATTCCAATGGAATCGCTTACCGAGGGGTTCTGGTACGGCACCTGGTTCTTCCTGGTAATCTGGCTGGAAGTTATAAGGTAGTAGAGTGGCTCACAGAGATATCCAAAAATATATATGTGAATATTATGGACCAGTACAGGCCTCAGTACGAAGCCTGGGACTATCCGGAGCTGAAATCAAGAGTTTCATATTCTGAGTTTCATAAGGTAGTTGATTATGCTAAAAAATTAGGTATAACCAGGTTAGACAGAGAGTAAGGAAAATGACGCAAAAAAATCCCAGCAGCCAATCATTTGAAGAATTAAAAGGGGGGAATGAGAGTATTCTGGTAGTGGAAGATGAAGAAATTGTGAGAACCATGATTTCCACCATACTTGAAAACTTTGGATATGAGGTGATAGGAGCAGACAGCGGAAAGCAGGCAATAGATATTTATAAAAACCATCATAAACCCATCCATTTATTGATTACAGATGTAGTAATGCCTGGTATGAACGGCCGTCTGCTGGCAGAAAAATTAATGCATAGAAACCCTGAATTGAAAGTATTATACATTTCCGGATACACAGAGGATGCTATTATTCATCATGGAGTACTTGACAGGGAGACCCCTTTTCTTAAAAAACCATTTGATCCTGGTACTCTTGCACGGAAAGTAAGGGAAATATTAGACGGCAAATGAACTTTCAAAGGCCTGAGCTGTTGCTTAAAAAACATTGAACATCGTATTTCTTTACTATATATTTTAAACAGACCGGGCAGTAATGCCGGAACTAATTGAATTATATATATTTGCTGGTTTTTATTACCGGGAAGGTGCTTAAAAGTGGAAAAGATAACCGTAACCATGGAGAATAACAGTATTGATATTGCAAAGGGTACCCCTCTTATTAACATTATAAATGATCTTCCTGTTAAGAACAAACAACAGCTTATAGCTCTCTCCAATGATAACACACTGTACGATTTGCTAACCCCCATAAATGAGGAAGAGGAGCTGGTCCCGGTATATATTTATGAATCGAAAGCATTGGAAGTGCTCAGGCACAGTACTTCCCATGTAATGGCCCAGGCGGTAAAACACCTTTTTCCGGAGGTCAAGCTTGCAATAGGTCCGGCAATTAAGAACGGGTTCTACTATGACTTTGATTTCAAGGAAAAACTCTCCTCTCAGGATCTTGGAAAGATAGAACAGGAAATGAGCAAAATAATCAACCAGGATCAGGCATTCCAAAGATTTACTATGAAAAAAGAAGAGGCCATCCGGTTCTTTGAAGAAAACCAGGAGACCTACAAAGTAGAGCTCATCAGGGGGATGGGACCAAAGGAGGAGATAAGCCTCTACCAAAATGGAGATTTTATAGATTTATGCAGGGGTCCACATCTTCCCTCTACCGGATTCATAAAAACTTTTAAACTGCTCAGCCTTGCCGGTGCATACTGGAGGGGAGATGAAAGAAATCCCATGCTGACCAGGATTTACGGTACATCATTTTTGAACGAAAAAGATCTGAGGGTTTATCTGAGGAGGATCGAGGAGGCTAAAAAAAGAGATCACCGAAAGCTGGGAAAACAGCTGGAGCTGTTCTCAATCCATGAAGAAGCTCCTGGCTTTCCTTTCTGGCTTCCCAATGGCATGGTATTGAGAAATTGTCTGCTCGATTTCTGGAGGCATGAGCACAGAAAAGCAGGTTATGTGGAGGTGAAAACGCCTCTGCTTTTAAAAAAAGACCTCTGGGTAACATCCGGTCACTGGGAAAATTACCGGGAAAATATGTATTTAACCGAAATCGATGACTATCCTTTTGCTGTTAAGCCCATGAACTGTCCTGGAAGTATGGTGGTATACAAAGAGAAGCTTCATTCCTACCGAGATTTTCCTCTGAGGATGGCAGAGGTGGGACTGGTTCACAGGCATGAAAAATCAGGGGTTCTTCAAGGCCTGTTCCGGGTACGCAGTTTTACTCAGGATGATGCGCATATATTCATGCTCCCGTCTCAGATTGAAGAAGAGATTATAAGGGTAATAGAACTTACAGAAAGGATTTATTCGGTTTTCGGGTTCGATTATCAGCTTGAGTTGTCTACCAGACCGGAAAAATCCATAGGCACTGCTGAACAGTGGGAAACAGCAACCCAGGGGCTGGAAAATGCACTGCTCAAGGTGGGCAAGCGGTATAAAGTAAGCCAGGGCGAAGGTGCATTTTATGGGCCCAAGATAGATTTTCACCTTGAAGACTGTCTGGGAAGGCTGCACCAGTGTGCTACCATTCAGCTGGACATGTTCCTGCCGGAGAGGTTTGATCTGACATACATGGACCAGGAGGGGAAGCCCCAGAGGCCGGTAGTGATTCACAGAACTGTTCTGGGAAGTATAGAAAGGTTTATAGGTATTCTTATTGAGCACTTTGGAGGAAGGTTTCCTCTATGGCTTGCACCGGTACAGGTAGCAGTGATGCCTATTACTGACCATCATGCCTTAAAAGCAAAGGAGGTTTCCCATAAGGTACTTCAAAAAGGTTTCAGAGTAATATTAGATGACAGGAACGAAAAGCTTGGATATAAAATGAGGGAAGCAGAACTAAAGAAGATACCATATATTGTGGTGATAGGAGACAAAGAGATTGAACAGGAAACTGTTGCAATCAGAAAAGGAGGAGGAAGTGATATGGGGAGCTGGCAGCTCAGCGATTTTATTGACATGTTGGACCAGGAGGAGGCTTCCAGAAAAATATTTTAGAAGTAAAAAGCAGGTAATTTGGATGTGGAGATGAGACAAAAAGGAACATGCAGTTTTCCATATAAGGCAGAGGTCGTAAATACCTTGATTTTTATGTGATATTTTATATTATTAAAAAAAATCTTCGAAAGAGGGGTGAAAACAATCAAGAAACGTACCAGAGTAAACAAGGAAATTAGAGCCAAACAGGTCAGGCTGATTGATTCAGATGGAACACGAATAGGTGTTATAAGTTTAAAAGATGCCCTTAAAACTGCAGAATCAAGGGCTCTTGACCTGGTTGAGGTTTCCCCGAACGCTAATCCTCCTGTATGTAAAATCCTTGATTTTGGGAAGTATAAGTTTGAACAGGCAAAAAAATTAAAAGAGTCAAAGAAAAAACAAAAAACTATTGAAACTAAAGAGATAAGGTTCAGACCCAAAATTGAAGAGCACGACTATATCACCAAACTTAACCAGGTCAAAAAATTTCTCGAGAAGGGGAAAAAGGTCAAGTTATCGGTTAGATTCAGGGGCAGAGAAATGGCCCATACTGATAAGGGAAAAGAGGTTCTAAACCGTCTTGTCCAGGATGTGAATGGTATGGGTGCAGCCGATCATAAACCGAGGTTTGAAGGAAGGGTCATCACAGTGATGTTGTCTCCGGTAAAAAAATCTAAATCAAAAAAAGATCAACAGTAGCCTTGCTGCTTTAGCGGAGGTTGTTGTTGCAATGATAGGAGAATAGCAGTATGCCAAAATTAAAAACAAACAAAGGAGCAGCTAAAAGGTTTAAAATTACCAAAGGCGGAAATATAAAGAAAAAAAGGGCATTTAAAAGCCACAAGTTGACCAAAAAAAGCGCCAAAAGAAAGAGAAAATTAAGAAAGCCGGTGTATATTGAGAGTAATGAGAAGCAAAAAATTAAAACCATGCTGCCTTACTTATAAAGCAGCATCAATAAAAGTCCAGTAAATTATGGAGCTATACAATGGGAAGGGTGAGTCCAAAAACAGAGAAACACAGAAAGAGAAAAAATATTTTAAAACAGGCAAAAGGATACAGAGGGGCAAGGAGTAAACAGTACAGAACTGCCAAACAGGCAGTTATGAAAGCTGGAATTTATGCATACAGAGACAGAAGGAGGAAAAAGAGGGATTTTCGAAAACTATGGATTTCCAGGATCAATGCCAGGGCAAGGGAATTCGGTATGTCTTACAG
>JBMCUI010000082.1:0-8876 GCA_048622675.1 Spirochaetota bacterium
AAATAATGCTATTAGCTTTATTGAGAACCTAAAATCCAAAGAAAAGGTACTGGTACAGGAGCGGGAAGAGTTGAAGGAGGAAAATATTTCTCTCCAGAAGCAGCTTGAAGAAAAAGACCAGACAATCGAATCGCTGAAAAACAGCCAGGTTTTCTTAAAAAACAAAATAGAGACTATTTTGAACAAACTGGAAAGCCTCGCAAGTATGGAAACTGAGAAAAACCGGGAAGATGTGAAACAAAACCAGAAACAGCAGGAACCTGTTCAGGAGGAATCTAATAGGGATGATTATCAAAGTAATGAAAAAATAATAATTGATGATAATGTAGTCGACCTGGAGAAAGAAAACCAGCAAAAAGAAGATACAGTAGATGCTGAAAAAGCAGATAGTGAAAGCTCAAATAACCTTTTCCAAATGGATGAAATTATTAAAAAGAAGCAAAATAACACTGAAGGACCGAAAGGGGAGTGGTTTAGAAACAATCCTTTTATTGAAACTTAATCTTTAATAGAGACCGGTATATGTATGAGCGGTTCAGAAGAACATATCTATTTTGAAATTTTAGGAGAAAAATTTACTCTTAAATCCGATGTATCAAAGGAGTATTTCCTTAATCTTGTTGATTATCTGAATGAAAAAATTGAAGAAATAAAGCAGGGAATACCCAACCAAAGCAAATTACGGAATACTATTCTGGCTGCGATCAACCTGGCCGATGAAGTCCACAGATTAAAAGAAAAGTCTATTGACGAGGGGACTGCACAGTTAATTTCTCATTTATCGGAATCTCTTGCTTCGGTAATAGAAGAAAATACCCATGACCCGGATATGGATGAAGAATACAGTAGGGAATCTTATCAGGATATGTACCATGAACCAGTGGTAAAAGACCCATATGAAGACAAAAGCAATGAATAGGACAGAACAGGTTCCGGTACTGTATAAATATTTATATTGAACATAGCTGATGAAGTTATTAAATTAACAGAAAGGGCCCGTAGCTCAGCTGGTCAGAGCAGCTGACTCATAATCAGCGGGTCGAAGGTTCGAATCCTTCCGGGCCCAGAGCTAACTACTTAATACTTAACAAATTAAATAGAGTATTCTTCACTCATTCTCTCTCAAATGTCATTTGTTAATATACAATGTGACCAAGGAGGGGGATGAGGGTCTACAAACCTTCTTATCTGCTCGGTAAAGCCGCTACATACACACTTACTGCCGCTCTGTCATGTGGTAACCTGCAATGCATCCAGAGCACTATACAAACACAAACACCGAGGTGCAGGTGGAGTATTTTCAACAAAAGATGACAGCAGACCATTATTATCAACAACTTAAGGGAGGAGGTGTTAATGGCGAAATAATCAGTATAGTGATGTTTTAATGATTGTGATTGAAAATTGTGAAGGAAGATGTTATAAAAGGAGTACTCCTGAAAACTCTCTAAAGCGAAAAAAGGAGGAGAGGGCCTATGCAGTGGGTCCTGGTTATTGATTTCACTATACTGAGTATATCCCTTCTGATTGCCTCCTTTTTGAGGTCGCGCCTTCGTTTTCTTCAGCGCTTTCTTGTACCCAATGCTATAACTGCCGGGTTTGTTGGGTTTGCCCTGTTGAGTTTCCTGGAGCGGGTGTTTCCACAGATAATGCCGGACCGGGAAGTCCTGGGAAACATCGTATACCACCTGCTGGCAGTGACATTCATTTCGATAGGGCTGAAAAAGAGGGAGCGCTATCTGGCCAAAGGTTCGGCCACTACTGCCTTTATCCTTACTCTGGGGTATGTGCTGGAGGGACTGGTAGGGTACAGCCTCACCCTTTTTTTTATGTTTACCATCTATCCTGACATGTTCCCAACATTCGGTTTGCTCTTTCCCATTGGCTTCGGTCAGTCTTCGGGGCAGGCCTATGCTCTGGGAAAGCAGTGGGAGGCCCTGGGATTTGCCGGCGGGAGCACCATAGGGTTGACCTTCGGGGCAGTGGGGTTTCTCTGGGCCTGCTTTGTGGGTATACCCTTTATGAACTGGGGGATAAAGAGGGGGTATATGAAAGACCTGGACAGGAAGGTTCTCCAGAATACTGGCTTTTTTAAACCAGGTGAGTACAGGCCCTGCGCAGGAAAGGCAACTACCCATCCGGATGTGATTGCCTCGGGTACCTTTCATATGGCCTTTATCGGGGTTGTCTACCTGGTGGACTACCTGTTCATCTGGGCAGTGGTACAAATCCTGACAGGGATGGGCGGGGAGTTTGCTGTCCAGTTTTCCAGAGTGCTGTGGGCCTACCATGCTTTCTTCGCCACCCTGTGGGCCCTGTTACTGGGGAAGGTGCTGGACCTTCTCAACCTTCACCATATTCTGGACGATGAGATGCTCACCGGGATATCAGCAACCAGTGTAGACTTTTTGGTTACTGCCGCCATAATGGCCATTGAGCTGGTGGTGGTAATCCAGTACCTCTTTCCCATCGCCCTCATGTGCATCACCGGTGGAGTTTTTATTATGTTCATGTTGTTATTTATGGCAAGAAGAAGTTTTGAAGATCATTTTTTCGAAAGGACCATATCCATTTTTGGACTGTTGACAGGTACGGTGAGCACCGGATTGGCCCTGCTCAGGGTGGTTGACCCCAAGTACCGGACCCCTGCTGCAAGCGATCTGGTGCTGGGAAGCGGGTTTTCCCTGTTTATCGGATTTCCCCTTCTGTTCCTGATGAACCTTCCTGCCCTGCATCAGACAGTAAAGATTTACCTCCTCACAGAAGCTGCAATCATAGGGTATGCTGTGATTCTGTTTACGGTGATGATTGCCACCGGACTTATGGGAAAAAAGCGTACGGTGCATTAGTTCTGGAGCATATTCAATACAAGCTCTAAAAATGATGGATTGAAGCTGCTTTGAATAATATGTATATTTTCTCCCCTTCGTAGATTCTCAATTCAACCAGAGACCTTTTGGTAATAAGCGAGGTAAAAATTACAGAGCCTGCCTTTACCAGGACTTCATAGAAAAACCCTTTATCTCGTACCTCTCTGACCGTGCCCTGGAAAATGTTTCTCATACTTGAGTGCGGGGGGTTTCTGCTGAGTACAACATCCTCAGGCCTTATTGCGATATATCCAGTGTCTCGGTAGTTTTTTGTTCCTGTTTCAATGCTGATATTCCCCGTAACAGCTGTGTTGTTTTTATAGACCACAGAAAAGATATTCTTCATACCCACAAAATCTGCTACAAAATGGGAGCCGGGCTTCTGGAAAATTTCCTCTATCGAACCCTCCTGTTCAATGCTGCCGTTGTTTATCACAGCAGCATTCTGGGCCAGGGTGAGTGCTTCTGCGAAATCATGTGTTACCATTATGAAGGTAGTTTCCGAGTTCTGGTGGAGCTGCTTCAGATTGTCTCTTATTTCTTCTCTGAATGCTGGATCAAGGGATGACAGCGGCTCGTCCAGGAGCAGCACCCTTGGTTTAACCATAAGCGCCCTGGCCAGGGCAACCCGCTGAAGCTCGCCTCCGCTCAAGGTATCTGGATTCCGGTTCAGCAGATGGAAAAGGTTTAACTCTGAGGTATACTTTTGTATTCTTCTGTTCCTCTCTGGTTTTTCCACCTTATGAAAGTGCAGTCCATAGCTGATGTTGCCGAGCACGGTCATATGGGGGAACAGGGCGCAGTCCTGGTAAACAATGGAAATTCCCCGTTTCTCCGGAGGCAGCATGGTTATATCTTTACCGTCTATATAAATTTTTCCTTTTTTCACCGACACCAGCCCTCCGATTGCTTCCAGCAGTACCGTTTTACCTGCTCCAGTAGGTCCCATAAGAACAAAAAATTGGTTCTCCTGAACTGTCAGATTAATATTGGTGAGCTGGAAGTCACCCAGATCGACATCCAGGTCTTCTATTGTTATCATCGCTTCTTCCTGTACATAGTGAGCATTCTCAGCACCAGAAACAGCACCAGGCATACCGACACCAGCCAGAAAGCGACCGGCTGGGAATATTTGAGTCCAAAGGCTTCAAACCGTTCATATATCATGACTGGAGCTACCATGGGATGGTAGGCAATAATGACCACTGCACCGAACTCGCTCACTGCACGTGCCAGACACATTATGGCACCAACCAGAATGCTCCTTCCGGCCAGTGGAAACGTAATACGGAAAAATGTGCTGAGCATGGGAGCTCCGATGCTCCTGGAAACCCTCTCCAGCCTGGGAGGAACTTCTTCAAAGCCTTCTCTGGCGGCATTGAGGTAGAAGGGCAGCCCCACAAAGGTCAAAACAGTTACAATCCCGGTTACACTCCCCATGATTTTGATGCCAACCTGATGTAATATCTGTCCCATCCAATGGTTTTTTCCAGCAACAGAGAGGATGGCAATTCCCACTACTGGATGAGGTATTACTATGGGGAGGTCGATAATGCTTTCAATAAAACCTTTTCCCCTGAACTTTACCCTTGAAAGAAGGTAGGCCGGGGGGGTGCCTACTACAAATGATATGAACGCAGCCAGGCCGGAAGTGTACATGCTCAGCCAGATGGAGTGAAGCACCTCCCTGTCAGCAATGGTCTGCTTCAGCATGGGAAGGGAGGGAGCAGTCATGAGCTGTACTATGGGAAGCATAATAAACGCCATAATAATCACGGCGCAGAAAATCATAACCCAGAAAAAAAGCTCCCTGGTCTTCACCTTTTACTCCTTTAGTCTTTTCTCTTTACCAGGCCTTTCAACTCCTGTGGGAGCAGTTTCTTCATCGACTCGGTTGGCACCCGTGCAGGGACGAAGGGAGGCTGGCCCATCTGCTCAAGCACCTCCAGCCCGCCTTGTGGCTGAAGGAGGTACTGCAGAAAAGCAACAGCGGCCTCACTGTTGGGTGCATCTTCAAGCATGGCAACCCCATACGTTATAGACTTGCCGTGTAATTTCATGGTGGTATCCGGTTTTTTACCGGTCACTTCCACCACTGCTGTGCGGTAGAAGGTGTCATACCGGTAGTTGCCCAGGTTTATTTTATCAGGGAGAGCAATGAACTGCAGGTCGTGCTGCACTGCAACTGAACGGTACTCCCATGCATAGTCCATGTTTCCTGTCTGGAGCAGTGAAATCTGGTCCTCAGACTTGGGCCGAATGTTTTTCCGGGGGCGGTTTGCCAGAAGGTGGTTGTAAAGCCCTGGTTTCTGGTAGTGTTTTTCAGCCAGCTGCATTACCATGAGGGAGCGGTACCCGCAGGGGTCCAGGTTGGGGTCAGCATGCCCCCACACCACCTCCGGTTTCTGCAGGATCTGATACCAGTTGGAAGCATTGATCTGGTCAGCATACCGGCTGGCATCGGTGTAGCAGAGCACCAGCTCGTTGGTGGCAAAGCGTATATTCCATCGTGCATACTCCGGTTTCAACAGCTTGTCAATCACCTGGTAGTCAGCAGATGCCATGATGTCGCACGGTTTTCCCAGTTCGGTTATTTTCCGGGCGCACTTGGTGCTGCCGGCAGGCTCCCGCTGGACATCGATACCCTGATGCATTTCCTCGAACTGTTTTTCCATTTCCTCAAACGGAACTGTCAGTGAACCGGCATGAAAGATGGTAAGCTTTCCCTGTGCTTCATTGTTTTTCTTTTCTGCGAAACAGACCCCGAAACCCAGCAGAAGAACAATTACACCGATGAGCATTAAAACAGCCCGTTTTCTCATATCAACCTCCCTTTATCACTCTCTATCCACAGGAAAGTCTTTGCCAAACAGTTCTTCAAACCTCTGTTTTGTATAGTCATGCGCCTCATCCACAAGCTGCTCAAAACGCTGCAGAAGAAGTTCTGCGTCTTCGGTTAAGACCGAGCTGCCTCCTCCTTTTCCTCCCCTGTGCTTTTCCAGCAGTGGTTTACCCAGGCTTCGTTCAGCACGATCAATGTGGCTCCAGGCCCTTCTGAAGGAGATGTTGAGCTTTTCCGATGCTTTGAGTATAGAACCCTGTTTCTGTATTTCCTTCAGAAGATTGAGTCTCCCCACGCCCAGAAACGTCTTTCCTCCCTGTTCAATCCATATTTTGCTCCTGATACGCATTATTTTCACCTGAAGTTGATGTTACCAGCATTATGTATATTTTGCATAACGACTTATTATAATAGGAAATCCTTACTAAAGTCAATTTGTCTTTTACACCTGAAGGGAAAATATCTGTTTGTTGGAAGGAAAATCTCTTGAAAAAAGGAGCCGCCTGAAGTAAGATACAGGGACTCCTGGTGTTGATATTCAGCAGGAAACCGCATGCATTACTGATGTGGATAAACTTCAGGCATTGCCAATCAAGGAGGAGAAGGTGAAAGAAAGCTGTGGATTTTTGAGGGTGGAGTATCTATTCATGCTCATAGTGGCCCTGTTCTGGGCAATTCCCCATCCTCTGGGCAGGATCATTTTAAAAAAAATACATCCATTTCAACTGGCTTCAGTTAACCTAATCATTGGTCTGGGTGCACTTCTAATATATCTTGTTTTTTCCCGAAAGCTGGGAGAGCTGTTTCGTCTGGGACCAAAGGATACTGTTCTTTCTCTGCTGCTGGGGGTTTTTGCCTTCTTTTTCTACCAGATGTTTACCTTCAGTGCTCTGGCGAGAATACCGGCATCGATGAATGCTATTCTTGTATCCACCAATGTTATTCTTATTGCAGTGCTGGCAGTTATATTTTTAGGTGAGAAAGTTTCTTTTTTCAGGGCTTTCGGCATAGCATCTGCTGCTGCAGGGGTGTTCATTATCACTACAGCAAAAAATCCTGCAATCGGTGGTAATATAGAGTTTCTTGGACCTGTATTTTCCATTCTTGCTGCACTATGCTTTGCCATTTATGCTGTAATGGGCAAGAGAGTGCTCAGCAGAAATGATCCCCTGATAGTGTCCACACTGGCATTGTTTTCCGGAATGGTATTAATAACCATTTTTACCCTGGCTACCGTAGGGGGTGAGGGGCTGGCCGGTGCAGGAAGAACAGTGTGGGGGATACTGGTCCCTCTGAGTGTAGCTTATATCGGAGTGGCTTATCCTCTGTGGTTTTTCTCTCTCAAAAGACTGCCTGCTTCACATATATCTGTGTATATTTACATGACTCCAGTATTTGCAGTGATACTTTCGCTTGTTATCCTGAAGGAAAGCTTGTCTTCGAATTTTTGGATTGGAAGTTTTCTGGTGCTGGTAGGTATTGTGAGCTCGAATATTTCCAGCCCCCGCTTAAAAAATCGGCCCTCATAAAGGCCGTACTCCCCACGTAATGTTTACCGGAACTGGTAATCTTTACTTTTTTATGAAAAAACAATATCTTCTAAGAGGAATACAAAACTTATAATGGGACGGTATAGAAAATGCGTGAAGTATTCGAGAAACTTAAAGAACTGCAGAATATTTTGTTAAATGAGTTTGAGATGGAGGGTGAAATCGAAGAAATACCTTCAGAGCTCAACCAGCTGAAATCAAACTATCAGCGGATTGAACGGGATATGAAGGAAAAGGACATCAGCAGGGAAAGGCTTAATAATAGAATAAAGGAGCTGAGAAGCGAGAAGGACCAGCTAAAAATGGACAAGGAAAAGCACGACAGCAAAATCCCTCTTATTAAAACACAGAGAGAATACGAGGCTATTACCAGTGAAATTGCCCAGATAGATGAGAAGCTGGAAAAGATAGAAGAAGAGGAAATAAACGATTACCAGAAAATAGAAGAAATAAACAAAAGCATCCAGGAGCAGGAAAAACAACACCAGGAATTGGAAGAGCAAATACAACAGAAGCAGAAGGAAGTAGATGACCTTCTGAAGGAAAAGCAAAAAGAGCTGGATAAATGTCTGGAGGAAAAACAGAAAATAACCTCAGGAATGGACGAGGAAGTTATATATAAGTTCGAAAAAATAGTAAGAAAAAAAGCCGGAATTGGTATTGTACCTATAAGAAATAATGTATGTACTGGTTGCAACATGATACTTCCTCCGCAGTTTGTGAATGATGTGCGAAGAGAAGAGCGGATTATATTTTGCCCCAATTGTTCAAGGATACTTTACTACCAGGAAGTTAAGAAGGAGACCGAAGAGATAGTCATATAAACTATCGGGGAACATAAACTGTTTTGAAAAGGATATATATTGATGGAGGCTCCCGGGGTAATCCAGGACAGGGGGCAATAGGCATAGTGGGTTTTGAAAATAATAGAGAAATATATAGATATGGAAGAAAAATAGGACGCTGCACCAACAACTATGCAGAATATACAGCATTGATCGAGGCTCTCAAGTATATACTGGGCAGCAAACAATCGGGTTTGGAAAACCAGATAATAATTTATTCAGACAGTGAACTTCTGGTTAACCAAATACGGGGAACTTACAGAGTAAAAAACCAAAATATAGCTCCTCTCTACAGAGAGGCCAAAGAACTGCTGGAAAAGCTTGAAAATGTTCAGATTGAACATGTGAGAAGGGAGAATAATTGTACAGCAGACAGAATAGTAAACAGGGTGCTTGATTCAAAGCCCTACTTTTAAAACAGAAGCATACAAAACCAGCAGACCTGCAGATCGGTCGCAGGGGCACAGCTCCTGAGGAAAGTCCGGGCTCCTAAAGGGTATGGTGCTGGGTAATGCCCAGGAGGAGAGATCCTACGGAAAGTGCCACAGAAAACAGACCGCCCGGGCCCCGAGAGCCTGGGTAAGGGTGAAAAGGTGAGGTAAGAGCTCACCGCCTGAAATGGCAACATTTCAGTGGCTGGGTAAACCCCACTAGGAGCAAGGCCGAATAAACGGGCTTAAAGTGACCCGCTTATGCCCTAGGGGTAGGCCGCACCAGTAAGGGAACGCTTCCCGGCATCTGCCGGGTAAAAGCCTTCAGAGAAATGACC
>JBMCUI010000083.1:0-8869 GCA_048622675.1 Spirochaetota bacterium
GGGACATATTTGCCAGCTCACTGACATAGCGTGACAGCTCAGATAGTTTTTTCAAATTTTCTGCTGGAATACATTCTATCCCCATTTTGAGCTGAAGGATGGCAATCACAGAACACAGATTGGCATTGCCGCACCTTTCCCCATACCCGTTGATGGTTCCCTGTACATGCTCCGCCCCGCACCTTACTCCTTCCACTGATACAGCCACTGCAACATCTGAATCATTATGGGCATGGATACCCAGGGGGAGGTGTACTATTTCCCTTACCTGTTTAAACACAGGGCCTATTTGGTGGGGGAGAGTGCCTCCGTTGGTATCAGCCAGAACAATTACATCGGCTCCTCCTTTTTGGGCCGCCTCCAGGGTTTGAAGAGCGTATGAGGGATCTTCACTGTATCCGTCAAAGAAGTGTTCTGCATCATAAATGACTTCTCTGTTCATGGATTTCAAAAAAGCAATGCTGTCTTCGATCATTTCCAGGTTCTGCCCTGGGGTTACTCTGAGAGCTTCTTGCACATGGAGGTGCCAGGATTTTCCGAAGATTACTGCAACCGGGGCACCGGTTTCAATGAGGGCCTTTAAATTTTCATCTTTATCAGGAGTATTGGCTGCTCTTCTGGTGCTCCCGAATGCAGCCACCTGTGCATTTTTAAGTGGAGTGTGTTTTATCTTTTTGAAGAATGCAATATCTCGTGGATTGGACCCAGGCCACCCCCCTTCAATGTAATGTACACCAAAATCGTCAAGTGCTTTTGCCACCTTGACTTTGTCATCACTGGAAAAAGTCACTCCTTCTCCCTGGCTTCCGTCTCTCAGGGTTGTATCAAAAATTTTTACCATACAGCCTGCTCCTGATGTAAATAATATTATATAAGGTTGTTGTTCAGTATCCTGTTAATTGCATTTAGAAAAGAAAGGGCACTTGCCTCGATTATGTCTGTGGCGACACCATAACCCCGGTAAATGTTGTTGTTTTTTTCCACTGATATGGAAACACTGCCCATTGCGTCTTTTCCATGGGTAACTGCGTTTATGGAATAGCTGATGAGTTTTACCGGGGTACTGGTAATCTTTTCTATGGCTTTGTACACAGCATCCACCGGACCATCGCCTGTGGCTGCCTCCTGGATAGTTCTGTCGAATTTTTTAAGCTTCACTGTCGCTGTGGGGATCAGCTTGTTGCCTGTAACCACACTGAAATAGACCAGTGAATATATCTCTGGAAGAATATTAAGTTCTTCTTCAATCAGGGCGATCAGGTCTTCGTTGTATAACTGCTTTTTTTTGTCCGCTACTTCTAGAAACTTGGCGTAGAGCTTTTCAAAGTCCTTTTCCTCCAGCTGATAGCCAAGCTCACCCAGACGGATCTTCAGGCCGTGCTTGCCCGAATGCCTGCCCAGTACCAGGGTTGACTTTTTCCTTCCTATGGACTGTGGAGTCATTATTTCATAGGTCATCCGGTTTTTGATCATTCCATCCTGGTGTATTCCCGCCTCATGGGCAAAGGCATTTTCTCCTACAATGGCCTTATTGGGCTGTACCTGCAGTCCGGTAAAGGCCACCACAGTTTTGCTCAGGTGAAAAATGTGTTCGGTTTTTATTTCTGTGTCCAGTCCAAAGCTCTCCCTCCGGGTCCTCAGGGCCATTACCACCTCCTCAAAAGAGGCATTGCCGGCTCTTTCACCGATTCCGTTTACCGATACCTCTGCCTGCCTGGCCCCTGATTTCAGGGCTGCCAGAGTATTGGCAGTGGCAAGTCCAAGATCGTTGTGGCAATGAACACTGATTACAGCGTTCTGCACTCCAGACACATTTTCCATCAGGAACCTGATCAATTTTGTGTATTCATCCGGAGTGGTATAGCCGACTGTATCCGGGATATTTATGGTGGTAGCACCGGCTTCCAATACTCCGGTATACACTTCCTTTAAAAACCACCAGTCGCTTCTGGTGGCATCTTCTGCTGAAAACTCCACATCATCTACCATTGATTTTGCCAGCTCCACTGCCTGTACGGAGTGTTTCAGTACCTGGTCTTTGGTCTTCTTCAGCTTGTGGGTCATATGGATATCGGAAGTGGCGATAAATGTGTGAATTCTTTTTCTGGAAGCCGGTTTCAGGGCTTCATAGCAGGTAGTAACGTCCTTTTCCAGAGTTCTGGCAAGGCCGGCAATCACCGGGCCGTGCACCGATTCTGCGATAAGTTTGACTCCTTCGAACTGCTTCGGCGAAGATATGGGAAAGCCTGCTTCTATTATGTCTGTTCCAGCACCGGCCAGGAGTTTGGCCACCTCCAGTTTTTGCTGCACAGTCATGCTTGCTCCGGGAGACTGTTCCCCGTCTCTGAGAGTGGTATCAAAAATGTATACTCTAGGCATTTTGTTTCCCCGCTTTTTTAGTTATTCCTCTTTTTATAGAAACCCTTCCAGTACGGGCAATTTCAATAATTCCGTAGGGTCTGAGAAGGGAGACCAGTGCTTCGATCTTTTCGGTTATCCCGGTAACTTCCATAGTCAGGGTGTCATGGGAAATATCCACAACCTTGCCGTTGAATATTTCTACTATCTGGAAGACCTCCTGCCTCTTGGATGGGGGGGCATTTACCTTGATTAGAATGATTTCCCTGTGCACTGAAGCCACATTGGTAAGGTCCCATACTTTTATCACGTCAATAAACTTGTTGAGCTGCTTTTTAATCTGCTCCACTATAAGGTCATCCCCCCTCACCACAATGGTCATTCTGGAATAGTCCGGGTTTTCTGTTTCGCCCACGGAAAGTCCGGTAATGTTAAACCCTCTTCCTGAGAATAGACCGGCTATATGGGCCAGAACTCCGCTTTGGTTTTCAACGAGCACTGCGATGGTATATTCTTTTTCCATAATACCTCCTTGAGATATCCAGGTGTTTCATTCCATTGCCTCTGGTTATGCCAGAAGAATATTTTCCGCGTCTTCTCTGGTGCTTATCATTTTATTTATAGGTGCTCCGGCAGGAACCATGGGAGTAACGTTTTCTTCAGGGTTAATGACAAAGTCCATCAGCACCGGTCCCTTTGTTTTAATGGCCTCTCTTACAGCTCCCTGTACATCGCTTTTTTTATCTATTCTTATTCCTTTGGCATGATATGCCTCAGCCAGCTTCACGAAGTCCGGCACGTAAGGGGGGCAGTGCTCTCCAGGTGCGTCGCATTTTCTGGGGCATCTTCTATCCCGTTTGAGACAGGTGGCGGAGTATCTCCTGTTGAAGAAAAACTCCTGCCACTGCCGGACCATCCCCAAATACCCATTATTGAGCACCACGATTTTTACCGGAAGCTGGTTCTGGGTTAAAGTAGCCAGCTCCTGAATATTCATCTGGATGCTTCCGTCTCCTGCAATATCCACCACTGTTGCTTGGGGATGAGCAAGCTGGGCACCCATTGCTGCAGGAAGACCGTACCCCATGGTTCCCAGACCACCAGAGGTGATCAACTGTCTGGGCTTGTCGAATTTGTAAAACTGTGCTGCCCACATCTGGTTCTGGCCTACCTCTGTGGTGATAATGGCATTGCCCTCTGTCTGCCTGTATACCTCTTCCACCACATACTGGGGCCTCAATACATCGTCATTTTCATAGGCGAGGGGGTGGTCCTTTTTCCACTGCTCAATTTCGTTGACCCATTCCTGAATATTCAGTTTGCCCGCGTATTTAAGCATTTCCCGCAGAATATGTTTGGCATCACCGACCACCGGAATATGCATAACAATATTTTTGCTTATAGAGGCAGGGTCAATGTCAATATGGATGAACTTTGCATGCGGAGCAAACATTGAAACTTTCCCGGTCACCCGGTCATCAAACCGCGATCCAATGGCAATGAGAAGATCGCATTTGTTCACAGCATAATTTGCTGTTTTTGTTCCATGCATACCGAGCATTCCCAGAAACTGGGGATCAGTGGCAGGAAATGCACCCAGCCCCATCAGGGTAAGGGTCACCGGTATACCGGTTATTTTGGCAAACCGGGTCAGCTCCTGAGAGGCATTAGAGGCAACAACCCCCCCGCCTGCATAGATAAGAGGCCTTTTGGAGTTTTTCACAGCTTCCATTAACCTCTTTATCTGCCTGATATTGCCTTTGACAGTGGGGTTATATCCGGGCATTTTTACTTTTTCTGGATACTCAAACTCTATATCAGAAGTAAGTATGTTTTTCGGCAGGTCCACCACTACCGGTCCGGGTCTGCCGGTAGTTGCAATAATAAATGCCTTTCTCATAACTGAGGGCAGCTCAGAAGAGTCTTTCACTATGAAATTGTGCTTGGTTATGGGACGGGTTATCCCGGTAGTATCTGCTTCCTGGAATGCATCATTGCCTATTATCTGGGTGGGCACCTGTCCTGTGATGGCTACAATGGGTACCGAGTCCATATAGGCTGTGGCAAGACCGGTAACAATATTGGTGGCCCCGGGCCCGCTGGTTACCACACATACTCCGGGTTTCCCGCTGCTTCTGGCATACCCATCAGCACCATGTACGGCCCCCTGCTCATGCTTGGCAATAATGATATCTAGATCTTCCGCCTCGTAGAGCACATCGAAGAGAGGTATTACCACTCCACCCGGTATTCCAAAAATGGTGGAGACTTTTTCTTTTCGTAGAATTTCAACAATTGCCTGGGCTCCTGTTATTTTCATGGGCTGCTCCTGAGTATTGGGATGTTATAATGGAAATACTGCTCCTGTAGCTGCTGAGCTTACCATAAGGGAGTATCTGTTCATGTACCCTGTGGTTATTAAGGGCTCGAACTCTTTGGTTTTAAGCTCGTCCATCCTTTTTTTAAACTCCTCCTGGCTTATGTTGAGGGAAACGCGCTTTTCAGTTATATTTATCTCAATGGGGTCTTTCCCCCTTACTATGGCTATAGGTCCACCTGCTGCAGCTTCAGGGGAAATATGCCCCACAGATGAACCCCTGGTGGCCCCTGAGAATCTGCCATCGGTTATCAGGGCCACTGATCTGTCCAGCCCCATTCCTGCGATTGCAGAAGTGGGGGTGAGCATTTCTCTCATGCCCGGTCCACCTTTTGGTCCTTCAAACCGGATTACTATTACATCACCTTCCCTTATCCTGTCATCCATGATTGCTTCTACAGCTTCTTCTTCTGAATTGAACACCCTGGCAGGTCCCTGGTGGACCATCATTTCCTCCACTACTGCTGCACTTTTTACCACAGAACCTTCTGGAGCTAGATTGCCTTTGAGTACGGTAATCCCCCCTGTTTTATGTCTGGGCCGGTCCGCCGGTGAGATTACACTGTAGTCTTTGACCCGGGCGTGTTCAATGATTTCACCTATTGTTTTCCCGGTTACTGTTTTCATATCCGGGAACACCAGCCCTTTCTTTGACAGCTCGTTCATCACTGCAGGTATCCCTCCAGCCCTGTACAGGTCTTCCATGTGGTCAGTGCCTGCCGGAGCGAGGCTGCACAGATGAGGAGTTTTTTTGCTGATGCTGTCGAAGTCATCCAGGCTGATGTCTACCTGAGTGTAATAGGCAATAGCAGGGATGTGCAGGGCAGTGTTGGTTGAGCCTCCCACTGCCATATCCACCGCTACGGCGTTCAGAAACGCCTCCCTGGTGAGGATATCCCGGGGGAAAAGTCCCTCTTTTACCCTGTCCATTATGGTCTCCCCTGCCTGTTTGGCCAGCCTGATCCTTTCTGCGTCCACTGCAGGGATGGTTCCGTTTCCGGGAAGGGCCATTCCCAGTGCTTCTGTCAGGCAGTTCATGGAATTGGCTGTATACAGACCGGAGCAGCAGCCTGCTCCCGGGCAGGCATGGAGCTCAATCTGTTCGAACTCCTGTTTGCTCATTTTCCCGGACCGGAAGCTTCCCACTGCTTCAAACACATTGTCCAATCCCAGCTTTTTACCCTCCAGCACTCCTGCCAGCATGGGACCTCCTGAGACCACCACAGCGGGAATGTTGAGCCTGGCCGCAGCTATGAGCATTCCCGGCACTATCTTATCGCAGTTGGGTATCAGCACCAGCCCGTCAAAAGGGGTGCCCATGGCGGCTACCTCGATAGAGTCAGCTATCAGCTCCCTGCTGCCCAAAGAATACTTCATGCCATGATGGTCCATGGCCAGACCATCGCAGATTCCGATGGTGCTGAACTCCAGAGGCGTGCCCCCGGCATACCGTATCCCTGCTTTTACAGCATCGGCAAGTTTGTCCAGGTGAATATGTCCCGGGATTATTTCACTGGCTGAGTTTACCACTCCAATAATGGGCCTTTGCAGCTCTTCCCTGGTCAGGCCCAGTGCATACAGCAGAGAGCGGTGTGGAGCTCGTGCCGGGCCCTTTTTCATTGCATCGCTTCGCATATTTCCGGATTCAGGTTTTGACATGTTCCCTCCAACATCGAAAAGTTAATAAAAAAACCCGCTGAGCAGCGGGTTTTAAACTGGTCCATTGCCTCCGCTGCATCAGGTGATGAATAATAGCAATACTACAGTGATAAGGATAATAATGCTGCTGACAGAGGCTGAGTTCTGAATGAGAGCAGCTTTTTGTTCTGGAGTGCTGGTAAACCTTCTCATGCACTGCACCTGAATAATATAATATTATGGAAATTTTAGATAAAATACACCGGTTTATTTTTTTGTCAAGAAAAAAATAAAAAAATTAGCAGAATGCCCGGCAGGATTTTATAATACCCTGAACGTCGACATTTTCTTCTATAAAATCACCGAGTCTGTTGAACTGTGCCTCCAGAAACTGGCGGTAGTTTATGTTTGATGCAGGAACACCTTCGGCCTTCAGGAAAAGCCTGCGAAACTGGTCGTTTTCAAATAGCCCGTGGAGGTAGGTCCCCCATATTTTTCCTGATTCAGCTGCAGAACCGTCATGCTTGTGTAAGGATTTTCCTGCGGTTTCAGTTATAGTAAATGCCGGCCTGTACCCCTTTCCGGCCCTGCTCACACCCATATGTATTTCGTAGCCCTCCACCTCAGGGTTTCCCTCAGAGCCGTCTGCTATAGTTTTCAGGTTGCATACTGCATTTACCCTGGTCAGGGTCTTTTTTCTGTGAAGGGTGGTTTCAAGATTAAGAAATCCCAGTCCTTCTTCTCTGCTGAAACCAGATTCTACTCCCCAGGGGTCTTCAATTATCCTGCCCAGCATTTGATAGCCGCCGCATATACCTAACAGGGTCTTTTTTTTGCTTGCATGTTCAGCCAGAGCTGTGCGAAACCCTTTATTTTTCATCCATAACAGGTCGTGTATAGTATTTTTGGTACCCGGGATGATCATCACCTGGCAGTCCCGAATCTCCCCGGGGTCGCGAATATATACAACACTTACTTCTTCTTCCAGCTCCAGAGGATCAAAGTCTGTATAGTTGGAGATGTACGGGAGGTGAATAATCCCGATTTTTACCTTTGAGCTCCTGGAAAGGCCTCCCTTTTTTCCACTGTTCAGGGCCACGCTGTCTTCTTCCGGAAGGTGAATGTCCCTGAAATAAGGAATAACTCCCATTACCTTTTTTCTGGTTTTTCTTTCCAGAAATGCAACTCCAGAATCCAGCAGCTTTTTGTCTCCCCGGAACTTGTTTATTATAATTCCAATGATAAGCTTTTTTTCTTTTCTGCTGAGAAGTTTCATGGTTCCTATGATAGAGGCGAATACTCCGCCTCTTTCAATATCCGCAACCAGCAGGCAGGGGCAGTTTACTGCCAGTGCCATGTTGATATTTACCATATCCCTGTCTTTCAGGTTTACTTCTGCGGTACTGCCTGCTCCTTCCAGCACTACAGCATCATAGTTTTTCTTTAGCCTGTTAAAGCTTTCAATTATTCTGGGAAAAAGCGTCTGTTTCATGTTGTAGTAGGAGCCTGCCTGTGCAACGGTGTAAACGTCCCCCTGAACAATTACCTGGGATGTACCATCACCGGAGGGCTTCAGGAGTACCGGATTCATGTCAGACTGAGGGAGGATGCCTGCAGCATAGGCCTGCATAACCTGGGCTCTTCCCATTTCCTTTCCGTCCATGGTTACAAAGGAATTGAGGGCCATATTCTGGGCCTTGAAGGGACTGACCCTGTAGCCTCTCCTCCAGAGGACCCTGCACAGACCTGCTGCTATGATGCTTTTTCCCACATCCGAACCGGTTCCCAGAACCATAATTTGAAGAAGGCTGTTTTTTTGGTATTTATTCATAACCGGGCGATTAATTTTCCTTGATAAAATATGGGTATTGCATTATATAATCCGAATTGTCAGGTGCAGGGGAAAACTGTTTCCGTACTTAAATCACGTTCTCCCGGCATTGGGTTTCATGGTATAAATTAATCACGGTTTTGCCTGAAAATAAGCATTTATTGGGAGCTTGGGGTGGATTTTCTTAAAAAAATATTCATTTTTCTGGGCATTGCTCTGGGAGTGGTAGCATTGCTGGCCGGGGTGGTGTATTTGTTCTACTGGTTTGCCTTATTTAGTAGAAAGGCCTATTCAATTTTTTTTCTATGCTGTGTGGTGGGGGTGGTTGTCTTTCTGATAGTAAGAGCAGTAAAAAGAAAGAAAATAGCAGAGAGTCTTCACAAAGCCTCCAGGTTCATGATAAAAATGGTGCTGGTTTTTGCTGCTGTTTCAGCGGCGGCGCTGTATGGTGCCTTTTTAATGAGGTATCCCCTGCTTGGCCTTCTGGCTGCTCCGGTAATGGTTTTTTTTGGGTTTTTTGTTCTGCCCAGGCTTAATATTATTAAATCAATCAAGAAATATTTATCATAGACAATATTGACTTTTATTTTTATAATCCATATTTTCCAACATTAAAAAACAAGGAGGCTTGAGCATGGCCAGCAAACCTTACGTGGACCAGGATG
>JBMCUI010000084.1:0-8857 GCA_048622675.1 Spirochaetota bacterium
GCTCCTTGACGAACCACTTTCCGCTCTTGATGCAAAAATCAGGGTCAACCTCAGGGCAGAGATAAAAAAGGTGCAGGCCGAGCTGGGCATAACCATGATTTATGTCACCCATGACCAGGAGGAAGCCCTTTCCATATCAGACCGGGTCATAGTAATGAACCAGGGTTATGTGGAACAGACCGACCGGCCTATAAACATCTATAAAAATCCCAAAACAAGTTTCGTGGCCGATTTCGTGGGTACTTCCAACTTCTTTTCAGGAAAACTGTCAGGCAATTTGCTGGTAAACAAGCAAACCGGAGTGAGCATGGTGGCCTCCCCCGAATCACTGTCAGCACTCTCAGAGGGTGGAGGCACCATAAGTATTTCCATCAGACCGGAGAAGATACACCTGTACCAGCAGAACCAGAGACTGCCCCGGGACCAGGAAAAAACCAATATAAAACAGGGTATTATAGAGGTAGTCACCTTTCTCGGGGTTATCGTCAGAGTTCTGGTGCGAATGAAAGACAGGCGGATAATTGTAGACATCACAGAAAAGGACTTTGAGAGGAACCTGTTCAAGATGGGAGACCAGGTAAAGCTTTACTTTCCTCCAGAAGACTTTCTGGCATTTCAGCACCGGGGAGGAGAAATTGAAGGATAATCAGACAATCAAAATCAAGCCCATTAAAACTGTTATTCCCGATCATGTAATCACCTACATCGTACTGGGTATATTTGCTGTATTCTTTATCTTTTTCCTGATACTGCCCCTTATGCAGATACTGAAAACCAGTGTGACGGCCCAGGGGAGTATAACCCTGAACAACTACATCGAGTATTTCGGAAAGTCCAGAATAAGAAGGTCGCTGTGGAACAGTCTGTTTGTGGGAGGTGTAACCACCCTGGTTACCACGGTATCAGCCTTCATGGTTGCCTATTCACTTACCAGGACTACCATTCGGGCAAAGTCATTTTACCGGGGAGTATCATTTCTGCCTCTGATGGCCCCCTCGGTGGTACAGGCCCTGGCCCTGATTTCGCTCTTCGGCAGAAACGGCCTGGTAACCAACTGGCTTCAGGGCACCTGGGACATATACGGTCCGGTGGGAATAATAATTTCTGAAATATTTTACTGTTTTCCCTATGCTCTGATCATTCTTATTACCACTCTTTCTGCAGTGGACACCAGGCTCAATGAAGCAGCCGAATCACTGGGTGCGGGCCCCTTCACGGTATTCTCCAGAATTACTATTCCCACAGCAAGGTACGGAATCTTCTCAGCGGCAGCTCTGGTGTTCAACCTGACCATAACCGACTTTGGCAACCCCATCGTTATAGGCGGGGACTACAATGTGCTGGCCACCGAAATTTACACCCAGGTGGAGGGGCTTCAGAGGTTTGACCTGGGGGCCACTATAAGCGTGATCCTCCTGGTACCGGCGGTCCTGGCTTTTGTACTGAACAACTACTTTACCAAACGGAACTACGCACTGATCAGCGGCGCCGCCCAGGTGAATATCAGGCCCTCCTCCATACGAACCAGAATGTTTTTCTCTGGTATTTCCATACTGGTTATAAGCTCCATTATCATCATTTTCTGGGCAATTCTGTGGACATCGATCGTGGATGTATGGGGAGGACGAGCAGGAGAAACCGACAAGATTCTTACCTGGCTGGGAGACTTCAGCACCCGCCACTACAACTTCTCTCACCGGGGAAGGTCCATATCTGCAGTGTGGACCAGTCTGTGGATATCTGCAATAGTGGCATTCTTCGGAGGGTGGCTTACCCTGATTGCAGGCTACATTGTTGAAAAGAGAAAGCCGGCCGGGGGCCAGCTCCTGTACCTGGTAGCGGTCATCCCTGCAGCAATTCCCGGACTGGTTCTGGGGCTGGGGTACATACTGGCGTTTGTAAAAGTTGACTGGCTGTACTACAAGCCGTCCATCATTATTCTCAACGTGGTCATCCACAACTTTACTCTGGGGATGCTTTCCACCATGACCAACATGAAAAACATCGATAAGTCCATAGACGAGGCTTCCACTTCCCTGGGAGCAAACCTTCCCAAATCTTTTATCAGGGTGATATTCCCCCTGAGCAGGATAAGCTTCTGGAACAACATCCTGTTTTATTTTGAGAGGAGTATGGTCACCATCAGTGCGGTCATCTTTTTGGTCTCTCCCAAGGTAAAGCTGGCATCCATATCCATAATCCATCTTATTGATGACGGGTACCTGGAGAGCGCCTGTGCCATGTCCACCATTGTGGTGGCCATTGTGGTGGCGGTGCATCTAATTTTTCTCACCATTTTCAGAAAAAAGGGAATGAAGGTTATGTAAAAAGATTTTATGCCTTAATTTACTTGAAAAAATATTCTTTCCTGTTTACTATACCAAAATCAGTCCCTGAATACACATGGACAGCCTGAAAACAACAATACACAAAGGAGGTAATAGGTATGAACAAAAAAATGATTGCGCTTGTTTTATCCCTGATGTTTTGCATGGTTTTTATGGGCAGCAGTGTGCTTTGGGCTGAAGGCACCAAAAAAGAGGCGCCCGAGGAGAAAGCAGAAGAGGAGTTTGCGGGTGAGGTTACCATAGGCGGGCTTCTTCCCATGAGTGGTGACCTTGCGGTATACGGACAGAACGTTCAAAAAGGGATCAATCTGGCTGTGAAGCAGATAAACCAGGCAGGCGGTCCCCTGGGAATGAAACTGAAGGTGGTATTCAGGGACACCCAGACCGACCCAACAGCACTCCGGGACGCAACAGAGAAGCTGGTCAATGTAGACAAGGTCCCGGCAGTAGTAGGGCCCATGATCCGTTCAGATGTGGCCACCCCGGTGGCTGCACCCAATCGTGTGGTGCTCATCTCCCCGTCCAACACTCCCACCTGGGTCACCACCCTGGATGACAACGACTACACCTTTAGGACCACTGCCTCTGATGCCATTCAGGGTAAGGTCCTGGGCCAGCTTGCCTGCGACAGAGGGTACAAGACTGCATCCATCTTGTATATCAACGACCCCTACGGAGGAGGTCTTGCCGAAAGCACCAAAGAGTGGTTTGAAAAGTGCGGAGGCAGGGTCCTGGGTATGGCTGCCTACGACCCGGGCAATGTTTCCTATAAAATGCAGCTGGAGGAGCTGGACAAGGGGAACCCGGATGTCCTGGTATTGATCGGCTACCCTGAGAGCGGAATTGTTATTCTGCGCCAGGCTATATCCGAGGGGCTGTTCGACCAGTTCCTGTTCCCGGACGGAATGCAGTCAGAGCAGATAATCGATGCAGTGGGAGGCGACTACCTGGAGGGAATGTATGGTACCGGACCGGGTGCTGCAGACACCCCTTCGTATAAAAACTACCTGGAGGCCTATGTAACTGAATACGGTGAAAAACCCCAGACCGCCTATACTGAAAACGCCTACGACGGAGTGGTGGTAATTGCACTGGCCATTCAGGCAGCAGGTAGGGAAGTCTTCAATGCAGACCCGGGCAAAGCCATCAGGGACAACCTGAGGAAGGTAGCCAACCCCCCTGGTGAAATGATTATTGCAAGTGTTGAGGATTTCACAGAGGCGTTCAGGCTCCTGGAGCAGGGCCAGGATATAAATTACGAAGGAGCAGCAGGGTCCATAAACTTTGACCAGCAGGGCGATACCGTTACTCCCATACTGGTGTGGAAGATAGAAAACGGCTCCATCGAACCGGTCAAATCTGTGGTGCCCGAATAAACGCCAGAGCCCGGAATTGGATTATGAACCAGGCAGTTTTACAGGTAGAAAACATTACCAAACACTTCGGCGGGGTGAATGCTGTCAGGGACTGCTCGCTGCAGGTGGAAAAAGGCACCATTACCGGACTGATCGGCCCCAACGGAGCAGGCAAGACCACCCTGTTTAATGTGATAACCGGGTTCCTGTGTCCGGATTCCGGAAGAGTACTGTTCAAGGGGGAGGACATTACCGGTCTTCCCCCTCACCTCATCTTTAAAAAGAAACTTTTCAGGACCTTCCAGATCGCCCGGGACTACCGGGAAATGACTGTTCTGGAGAACCTGCTGGTTATCCCGGAAAGACAGGCCGGAGAAAACCTGTGGAATGCATGGTTCAGGACTGGAAAAATCTCTGGACAGGAGGACAAAAATATCCAGAAAGCCCTGCAGACCCTGAAATTCATTGAGCTTGAGGACAAGAAGAACATACCAGCCAAGTATCTTTCCGGAGGGGAAAAGAAACTGCTGGAAATAGGCCGGATGATGATGGTGGACCTGGAAATGGTGCTTCTGGACGAGCCCGGCGCCGGAGTCCCGCCCCTTCTTCAGAACAAAATATTGGACCATATACGGCACCTGTGTACACACCAGGGCCTTACCCTGTTTATAGTAGAGCATGATATGGACATTATTATGAATATATGCGACACCATCATAGTAATGAGTGACGGCAATACCCTGGCCCAGGGAGCTCCCAATGAAATCAGAACCAACCAGAAGGTTATTGAGGCCTACCTGGGTGAAGGAACCAGGGTGCAGAAAAGATAGATAAGGTGAGGACATGAGAATTCTCAATATTGAGAATGTTACAGCAGGATACGGGGTCCAGGATGTACTTTTTGACATCAGTATGCATATAGACCAGGGAGAAATCGTGTGCGTTATGGGCCCCAACGGAGCGGGCAAGTCCACCCTGCTCAGGGTAATAGCCGGAGTTCTACAGCCCACCCGAGGGCGGGTGTTCTTCAAGGAGCAGGATACTACCGGAGATGCACCCCAGCGAATAGTACGAAGAGGCATGAGCTGGGTCCCACAGGAGGACAACATTTTCGCTACTATGACGGTTAAAGAAAACCTGGACATGGGAGCCTATACTCTCAGGCAGAACAGTGAAGAAAGAATAGCCGAAGTCTGCGAGATATTCCCCCAGCTCAGGCACAGGATGGGCCAGACTGCAGGGAGCCTCTCGGGCGGGCAGCGGCAGATGCTGGCAGTGGCACGGGGGCTGGTCACCCATCCCCACCTGCTCCTGCTGGACGAGCCCACCTCGGGGCTCGCCCCCAACCTAGTGCATGTAATGCTGGAAAAAATTGAGGAGGCTTCCAGGAGGCTTCGTACATCTGTGCTTCTGGTGACCCAGACCCTGGATGCAGTGAGGCTGTCCAGCAGGGGCTATCTGGTATCAGCTGGAGTAATACGGTATCAGGGAAAAACCGGGGATCTGATTTCCAACCAGGAAGTCAAGCAGATGTATTTCGGCAGAAGGGAGGCGTACTGAAACGTGGACCTTCTTCTAAGCGGTATAATTTACGGCAGCATCATAACTCTGGGAGCTATCGGGCTCACCCTGATGGCCGATATTTTCAATTTTTTCAACTTTGCCTATGGGGACTTCTTTACTCTGGGCGCATTCTGCTCTCTTGCTTTTATCGGCATCCTCCCGGAAATGGGTACATTCGCAGGTCTCAGTTTCGGGTGGACCATGGTACTGGCTGTTCTCCTATCCATCATAGTCACCGTCACGGTGATGCTGCTGATTGACTTTTTGTTTTTCAGGCGCCTCCGGGAAAGGGGAGTATCCTCGCTTTTCATGTCCCTGGCCTCACTGGGAATAGCTTTTATCATCAGGGCCATGGTCAACATCATATGGGGTCCGAAAGTCAGGTACTACTCCACTGCCATACAGAAAAGCAGGCATCTCCCCCTGGGGATGAGCCTCAAGCCTGACGAGGGTGTCATACTGGTAAGCGTTCTGGTGCTCCTGTTTCTGGTGTACCTGTTTTTAAAACGGACCAGGACCGGCAAAGCCATGAGGGCAGTGTCAGACAACAAGGTACTGGCCCAGGCCTCGGGAGTGGAGACAAACAGGGTAATTATGTGGACCTGGATTGTTTCAGGAGTGCTTGCTGCCATAGGAGGCACTTTCTATGGAATTCAGGTCCAGCTCAGTCCCGGCATGGGGTGGAGCTTTCTTATTCCCCTGTTTGTTGCTGTGATAATGGGTGGAATAGGAAGCTTCTGGGGGGCATTGCTGGGAGGGATGACTATCGGGATATCAGAAGAACTCATTACCGGACTGATACAGAACATGCTTACCTCAGTAGATGTCCAGGCCAATATTTCGGTATACAAACCTGCTGTGGCCTTTGTGCTGGTAGTTATTATCCTGCTGTTCAAACCTTACGGCCTGCTGGGCAGGAAGGGGGTTTAGCAGTGCTTAACTACTTTTCCTCCTATCTGGTGATGTCCTGCATCTATGCGGTTATGGCACTGGCACTCAATCTTCAGTGGGGATATACCGGGCTGATGAACTTTGGAATCGGTGCATTCTATATGGTGGGGGCCTATACCTCAGCAGTACTTACCGGTATGCCCAGTCCTGACCATGTAGGCGGGTTCGGAATGCCCATACCGGTAGGACTGGTATTCGGGGGAATAATCTCGGGAGTTATAGCCTATCTGCTCGCATTCCCTGCACTCAGGCTGAGGGGAGGACCATTTGCCATAGCCCTTCTGGCAATTCAGGAAACCCTGTTCCTGGTTGTTAAAAATGAGTCCTGGCTTACCAATGGAGTATGGGGGATACGGGGCATACCAAGACCTTTTTTCGACCTTATCAGCCCCCGCCATTACGTGTTCATCTACCTGTTTATTGCTGCAGGTTTTCTGGCTTTGACCTATTATACCATTGAAAAAGCTGTGAATTCCCCGTGGGGACGGGTGCTCAGAGGGATACGGGAAGACGAGCACCTTACCTCCATGTCAGGAAAACACTGCTTCAGGTACAGGCGCCAGTCCTTTGTATTCAGCTCTGCAGTACTGGGGGTGGCAGGAGGAGTGTACGTTCACTATACCGGATTTGTCAGTCCCCAGATATTTTCTCCCCTCATGTCCACCTTTATCGTGTGGCTGATGGTAATGGTAGGAGGCACCGGCAACAACCGGGGAGTGATCCTGGGAGCTTTCCTGGTGTGGGCGGTGTGGATAGGAAGCGATTTCATAACCAACCTGACACCTTCTTCGGTTTCCACCCAGATAGGTTTTATCAGATTATTTTTTGTGGGAATAATCCTGGGGATAACCATCCTTACCAGGCCTGAGGGGATACTTATCCGAAAACCCACTATAGTTAAGCTGTTCCGGGAGGAGGAGGAAGGTTGAAATAATCTGCCGGGCATCTGAAATACCAGAGAGAAGACCAATGAAAGTACTGTCCAGAGATAAAATCGTATACCAGTTCAGCCCCCAAAACATCCCTGCAGAAACGGTAAGACCGGGCGAGCCGGTGGTTTTTGAGACCCATGACTGTTTTACCGGACAGATCCAGAAGGAATCCGATCTGGTCGCATCGGTAGATTTCTCCCGGGTGAATCCTGCCACCGGTCCCCTGGCGGTTGAAGGCGCCGGACCCGGTGACCTTATTGGAGTTGCCATAAAAAGCATTCAGGTGGAACAGAAAGGAGTTATGGTGGCTATTCCCGGAGAAGGAGCCTTCAGTGACAGGATCACGCATTCATCCACCAAAATTGTGCCCATATCCGGGGGCAGGTTCCACTTTGGACCGGGGCTTTCATTTCCCCTTGCTCCAATGGTGGGCGTAATCGGGGTATCGCCGGAGGACAGGCCGGTGCCCTGCGGTGAGATAGGAGACCATGGGGGCAACCTGGACGCAAAAGTAATCCGCCGGGATGCAGCGGTGTATTTCCTGGTACGGGCAAAAGGAGCATTGCTGGGAATGGGTGATGTGCACGCAGGCATGGGCGACGGTGAGTCGGTGATATGCGGAGTAGAAGTGCCTGCACGGGTGGAGGCCTCGGTCAGCCTGGTCAAGAACCCTGATTACCGTCCCGCCAGACCGGTGGTGGAACTGAAAGACCTGGTGGTCACCATCGCACACGGTCCCACTCTGGACCAGGCAGCCAAAGCGGCCCTTGATGATATGCTTGATCTGGTAATGCACCACACCGGTATGAGTGCAGATGAGGCATCCATGCTGATAAGTGCAGTGGGCGATCTGAAAGTATGCCAGATAGTAGACCCGCAGAAAACAGCCAGGGTGGAAATGCCCCGGTCGGTGCTGGCACCACCCGGGAAGCCTCTTTTCGGCTGAACCCTCACTCATCCATGAGCATTTTTCTTCTTCCAGGTTCTTTATTCAGTTACCAAATATTCAATTGACCGTTACACTAAAATAGTGTAGCCTATAATAGATACTTACATATCCCAGAACCTTAGAAAATACTGATCCAGAATTATATACAAACCCTCTCCAAACTGGTTCACCAGGAAAGGTGTAACAATCAGAGACCCACTTGATGGATTAAGGAACATATTTTCTTTTATATGTGCTGTAGTTAATAAGTAGGTTTAAAATTCTTGTATCATAGTTATTTTAAAATAATATAATAAGGAGATTTTCTGCATTGGATATTCCACGGATCTTCAATATCACCGAAAGTGCTCACCGCATCCATAACCCGTTCACACCCGAAAAGCTCGCCACTCTCGGCGCGGCGCTGCGTCTGGAAACGGGAACCCGAGTGCTCGACCTCGGCAGCGGTTCGGGGGAGATGCTGTGCACCTGGGCACGCGATTACGGAGTCATCGGCACCGGCATCGACATGAGCCAGTTGTTCACCGAGCAAGCGAAACTCCGCGCTGAAAAACTCGGTGTCGCCGATCAAATCAAGTTCATCCATGGCGATGCTGCCGGCTATGTCTCTGACGAGAAGGTTGGTGTGGCAGCCTGTCTCGGAGCCACGTGGATCGCTGGGGGAGTCGTCGGCACCATCGAGCTTCTGGCGCAGAGCCTCCGCCCCGGAGGGATCATCCTCATCGGCGAGCCCTACTGGCGGCAGTTACCGCCGACGGA
>JBMCUI010000085.1:0-8786 GCA_048622675.1 Spirochaetota bacterium
GGGCTGTGGTAACCAGGTAAAGCTCCTGCAGGGGGTATTTTTTCAGGGGCCCTATCGCATCTCTTAGTATCCTTATTCCTCTGCGGTGTGAAGGTGTCTGAAGTTTGCCGGAAGCAAGAAATCCAGTAACCACTCTGGAGGGAACCCCTGCCATCCTCGCCAGAACAGCAGCAGCATTGGAAAACTCGGTGCAGTCACCTTTCTTCTGATGTACAAGAAACTCCTCCAGTGCCTTCACGGACACATCATCGGTAAACCCTATCTGGTATTGAAAATCAGAAAAACTCTGGAATATGAGCTGTATTTTTTCCAGATACCCTGAACTTTTCCCATCACCGGATTTTTCTCCCAGGGCATCGTGAAGATGTGTTTTGAAGCTATTTTTTACCGAATCCGGCAGGGAAACCTCAAGATACTGCTGAAGAGCTGCTTTTTCCTGCTCGCTCAGTCCCGCAATGTGCTTCCAGTCCCCAGTCCGGGAGCCGCTCACCAGCGAGACTGCCCGGTAGGAGTAGTCGAAGGGATGATACTTTTTGTGCAGTACAGAGGGCTCCACAGTGTAGGGCCGATATGCTACTACCCTCTCGGGAAGGGTAGAGAGGTAAAAAATACTGTGCGGGTTCCTTTTTTTATCATCCGGAAGGCTGTGGTCCTTCCATGTATCGATAAGGTGGATGTAGGTCAGCTCATTCAGAGGCTGGTCAGGAGTAAGCTGAAACCCCTGAACAGGATCAAGTTTTCCGTAATAAGCACCGGCTGCATAAACCGGATCGATAGGGCTGGCCACCACCATAACTGCATACTGCTTTTGCTGACTTCCCTGGCCTTCACCCTGTCCCTGGCTGAACCACCTGTCTGCTGGAATTCCCTCCAGTGCCTGTCCATTCCTGGGCTGGCCCTGTTTTGACCCACTCTCACCGCCCATATCTCCATACAGGCCCCTGTACCGACTATTGTCCCATAGATCAGAACGAAGGTTTCCGCCTTCCACTCCTTCTCCCCTGGTATCCAGCTGCAGAGGTTCGGGCTCAGGCTCCGGTTTTAAAATATTGAATACTATTCTATGGCTTACAAAATCCGGGGGCAGCAAAAGGGCCAGGATGACTGCGAAGGGGACTGCCAGCGCCAGAAAGAAAAACAGCTCCCTAACTCCTCTTCCAGACCCTGTACGGGCAAAGGCTGACAGGTAAAGCACCATTCCATGTGCAAGGAAAACACAAACAATGAGAACCAGTATCAACTGAGTAATTCCTGATGCCTGTTTTGCTGCTGATTCGGATGAGCGGGAAAACGAAAGCATCTTGTAAAATACAAAAGCAACAAAAAACTGTTCCAGAACAGCAATGGAATATCCCCAGGTGCCTGCTTTAAAAATCAGAGCAGTCAACAGAAATGAACCGCAGCCCGCAGCAATATACAGCAGGGTGTATGTGCTCAAGCCCGGAAAAACCACTATGGAGATGAACAGAAACCCAGCAGCCGATGCCAGCCATGTGAAAAACCTGAAACCCGGAGGCGAAAGATAAAAGCATATGAGCATCTCCCCCGGAACCAGTCCAAACCACAACCACCAGCCAATCTTATCATAAGACACTGCTATGGCAGGATGGACCACCGGCAGGCCGAAAGCAACCAGATAAAGCAAAAGCCGGGTATAAAATAATATCTGCATGCCTCTTTTCATCTCATTCATCCTTAATGCACATGTATTACAGCACAGCAGTGTACCCAGCCGTCACTGATTATATATATTATATGTTCCCTTTATTGGTCCATCACTCTTCATTGGGATGCTTCCTGCTTATAGTACCTTTATTTTTACCGGATGCTCCTGTGTTGGGAATCCTCCTGACAGTGTTGTAGTTGAGCTGAAATCCGAAAGCTTCCCGGTGCTGTGCACCCGGGGTTTTTTCAGATTTCGGTCCCTGCGGAAAACCCAGCTGCCCGGAATAAAAAAGGACTTCAGCCCCCCATAAAGCCTGAAGGTCTCCTGCCCCCCTTCGCTGACTGTAGTCAGAAACAGCCGAAGCTTTACATTTTGATAGGAAGCCAGGACCAACGACAGGTTTTCATCATAAGGAGTTGAAAAAATGTAAACCTCTTCAACATCCCGGCCAAACAGGCTCCCGCCAGGGCCAGTCTGGAAAAATAGTCCGCTTATTCTCTGGGCGAACCTTTCTATATCATCTGCAGTGTTCAGTTCTACAGATTCCCTGCCGGTTTTTACCTGAAATATATATTCCGGCTTTTCCTTTTTAACTTTTCTTAAAAAGAAAAGAACCCATCTTTTTAGCTGGTCAAGGTGTACTACAGATTCAACCGATTCCGGTCCTTTTTGTTTAAAGTTCCTGAACTCCATATTGATCCGCCTGGTTTTTTCCTGGGTATGCGGAGCTATCCTGGTAATAAGCTGCGGTAGTCTGCTGGAGGCTTTCCAGTTAATGTCCCTGAGTCTGTCTCCCGGTATGTACTCCCGCATGTAGTAACGCTCTTCGTCTGAATATTTTCTGGTGGTCTTTTCCTCGAACCCACCCACAGCATCTACATACCAGGTCTTTTTTCCGGAAAACTCTCCCGGCTGTATGTGGAGCTTCCTCGGGAGCTCCTGACCAACCCTGGCCCTGGTCAGACCAAAAATGTCCTTGATTTTAAATGATCCTCTGGCATTCCATTCTCCGGACAGAGCAAAATACAGAGGCAGGGGCACACTTTCTTCTCCGCAGGAGGAGACTTCTGTATACATATATATTACGGCGTTTCTTCCCACATCCATAGAGCCCCTTGCACAAAAGTGCATTCTGTAAAAGAAAAACGGTCTGGTCCTGTTAAAATATACCCGGTGCAGAGTGGTGTGTGTCCCCGAACGCAGTACAGCAGCGGAATCCCATTGCATGGGTATTTTTTTCATTCTGCCGGCCTGCAGCCTTCCACCGGCAGCAAACACCATCAGGACCACCAGTGCAAGAACTGCCAGCATCAGACCGTAAGGGTTGCCCCCTGTATAGCTCTTTCCCAGTAGAAATACCGAAATGAACAGAAGCAAAGTACCGGAAAAACTCAAAGGATAATAGAATACTGTTTTCCTGACCCATTCTGTATATGCCATTTTTTTAACTTGCAGATAAACTCCCGGATAGTCACTGCTGCTCATCCTGCAGGAAATATTACCAGCAACCACAGCAGCATCTCCGGTACAGGATTACTTGAGTTTACTTTTTCTGGATTTTCTTTCAATATCCACTGGGGTGCTTTCGAGAATCTGCTGAATGAGAGCTCCTGGATTCTGAGAGGGGTCCTTCATGATTACCCGGTGGGAAACCACAGGTAGAAATATTTCTTTTACTGTGTCTATGCTGACAAAATCCTGACCGCGTATAAGGGACAGAGCCCTGGCCAGCCGCGAAAGCTTTACGCCGGTGCGGGGGCTTGCCCCCATATCCACATCAGTTTGGGAACGGGTCTGCCTTATACACTCTACCATGTAATCAATAACTTCCCTGTGAATATCCACATGGTCCACAAAACCCTGCCACCTGAGCAGCTCGCTTGAAGTAATCACCGGTCCAAACCCGTACCAGCCGTCGTTTCTGCCGTGTTTCTTTATGATTTCTGCCTCATCTCCAGGGTCCGGATAGCCGAGGGAGATCTGTATCATAAACCGGTCCAACTGTGGAGGTGGGAGCGGAAAAAGATGGGCTCCCTTCAGGTTCATGGTGGCAATAATGAAAAATGGGTCCGGCAGGTGGAAAGTCCGCCCCTCTATGGTAACAGCCTGCTCCTGCATTGCCTGCAAAAAAGAACCCTGTGCCTTGGGAGTAAGAAGGTTGATCTCATCACACAATATGAAATGAGCAAAAATTGGACCTTTATTGAAAATAAGACGGTTGGAAGATCCCACAAAACGGTTGTAGCCAAGGATGTCCTGAGGCAGCATATCCACTGTGCACTGAATCCTCTGGAACGGCTCAACTTCTATATCATCTACCATCATGTCCTGTTTATGCCAGTCTATGGAACCTGCCAGTGCCCTGGCCAGTGAGGTCTTCCCCACTCCATGCGCATCAGCCAGAATAACATGACCTCCTACTATTAGCGACGCTACTATATATTCAAGCTTGTGGTGCTGAATATAGATTACCGACTTGATATTCTGTGCAAGCCGGTAAACCCCTTCTCTAACATTTAGGGCAAAATCTGTAGTATAGCCAGTATGTTCTGCTTTTTGAAAAGAAGAGGTCATTTTCGTACTTCCAGTAAAGATCAATACTCCGTGATCTTTAAAGAATCAGGGAAATATATGTGTTTCACTACTTCAAGTGTGGGATGAAACAGGAGCAAAGTCAAGAACAAAATCCCTTGATATTCTCCTCCGACCTTTTTCAAAGGTCACTTGAAGCAGTCTACTGAACAGGTACATCTAACAAAGCAGGTTGTCCCTTATTGGCAGCTTAAGGTTCGAGTGCTATGGCCGGCTGCATCTGGTTTTAAAGTGCTCAGGCAACAACCCCTTATTACGCTATTTCCAGTAACACAACCAACTGCCGATAGAGTATAAGCCGCCTGTACAATGTTATTACAATTTTATAGCGAATCTTTCGTCCGCCAGATTTTCAGGAGATATACTTTTTCCGTTTTTAAGCAATTCTGTCAAAACTATAAGCTCTTTTGATCTGCCTGCACCTGAAACAGCTCTGAGCCTTCCACCGGTGTAGTAGCCTGCTATAAACCTGTTTCTCTCCATTTCTCCCCTGTACACAATCCGATCATAAGTTTTTGCAGACCCCACATATCGTATAGTAAGCTGGTGCTGCTTTGACCAGAAAAAAGGCACTTCCCGGTAGGATTTGTCATTGCCCAGCATGCACCTGGCTGCATGCTGGCCCTGGAGCTGGGCTTCAACCCAGTGCTCCACTCTTCTTCTTTCCCCGGTTATATGGTCAGGTACAGAAGCGATATCACCAGCCGCATACACGTCCTGAGCACCTGTTTGCAACCTGCTGTCTACCGGCACTTCCCCCTGGTGAACCAGCCCGGAGTTTTCCAGAAGACCAACCGCTGGAGCTGCCCCTGCTCCCATTATCACCATATCTGCTTCAATTGTTTCCCCACTTTTCAGCACCACCTGTTCCACTCTGCTGTTCCCTTTTATTTCTTCGGTCAGGTCCTCCAGATAAAAAACCGCTCCCTGGTGTTCGTGCAGCCTTCGAATGTAGGCCCCTATTCTTTCTCCAAATATATTTGCCATGGGCACAGCCTCAGGTGCCACCAGGGCCGCCTGTTTATTCAGCTCTCTGCAGGTAGCTGCCACCTCCAGGCCTATGAAACCAGCTCCGATGATTACCACCCTTTCGGCCTGGTCCAGTGCTTGGCTTACAGCCCGGGCATCCTGTATGGTCCTCAACATAAAACAACCATCAAGCCCAAACCCTTTGATAGGTAATTTTTTTGGTACACTTCCAGTAGCCAAAAGAAGTTTGTGATAATTGAGCCTGCCCCCTCCCTTAAAAAATATCTCGTTCTGTTTTATGTCCAGTTTCTCCACCCGGTGTTCTGTCAAGATTTCTATACCAGCATCTTTATAGTATGTATCATTTTTAAGAGCGGCCCCCCTCTGGTCAACTTTACCGGACAGAAAACCCTTGGTAAGAGTGGGCTTATCATAGGGGAGGGAGCTTTCTTCGGTTGCCATTACCACCCTTCCCTCAAACCCATTTTTTCGCAGTGTAATAGCAGCAGAAATACCCGCCGCTCCGGCACCAATTATCACAAATGTCCTCTTGTCTTTTCCATGTCCAGGCTTTCTGAAACTCGGCTTTGATTTTTTTACATAAACTCTTCCCCGGTCTACTTTTACCCGGTAGTGAGCAATACCGTTCAGGGCCGGGGGTGATATCATACTTCCATCTCTTATATCAAAACGAGCATTGTGCCTGGGGCAGGTCAGGATATAACCCATTACCAGACCGTTTTTAAGAGGGGCACCATAGTGGGGACATCTCCCCCCAACCGCATATATCCGGCCTTCTCTGCGGACCAGAAGAATGTTCTTTTTTCCCAGCCTGAGTGCTTTTGGTTGATCGGATTTTATTTCATCTTCCATACACGCCATTTCCCAGGCTTCGCTTTCCATCTCCGCTCTCCTCTGTACGAATATATTTTACCGTTTTTCTACACCCCGGTGTGGCCGAACCCTCCTGTATTTCTCCGGGTTACCTCCAGCTCTTTCTGCCCTTCTACCTCAACTATCCTTGCCCGGTCCACTCTGGCAATGACCATCTGTGCTATTCTCATTCCCCCTTTAACCCGAAAAGGCCTTGCCCCGTGGTTTATCAGGAGAACTTTTATCTCCCCCCTGTAATCTGAGTCTATGGTACCCGGTGAATTAAGCAGGGTAATTCCGTGCTCCAGAGCCAGGCCGCTCCTGGGCCTTATCTGGGCCTCGTAACCAGAGGGGATAGATACAGCAATGCCGGCAGGAACGGCCCGGTATGATCCGGGCATAATATCAATATCTTCCTCCACATCAGCATAGAGGTCTATGCCACTGGCCCCGGAAGACATATAACGGGGAAGGGGGAGGTTCTTGTTCAACCGGTATACTTTGATTTCCAGGTTCTGTTCCACTTTATTTTCTCCAGCAGTACATTTTATTTACCACGGAAACCTGCACTCTTTCAGGCAGTTTTCCTGTCCAGGAGGACCAATACATGCAAAACTGAACATATTGGGGTTGATGAGGTCACAGGCCACCGTGTTTATATGGTCCATTGTGACATTATTTATCTTCTCTATGGTCTCTTCATAAGGGATAAACCGGCCAAATACTATTTCGTGCACCGCCATTCTGGCCATCTTCCACTCCATGCTTTCCCTGGCAAGAATATAACTGCCCTTAAACCTGTTTCTGGCAAGCTCCAGCTCCTGGTTTTTGAATCTCCCCTGCTGTATAGACTCAAACTCCTGTGCTATGGAATCCAGAACCAGGGGAAGATTTTTGAGACTGGTGGAAAACTCAACAGTAAACTCACCGGTATCGGTATAGCTTGAAGCAGAAGATGAAATGGCATAACACAGGCCTTTTTTTTCTCTTATTTTCTGAAATAACCTGGAAGAAAGGCTCCCTCCCACTATCATATTGAACAGTATCATAGGATACCTGCAAGGATGCCTGTAGCTGTAGCCCTCCTTGCCGCACATGAAATACACTTGTTCTATGTCCCTGTTGATAATAGTACTGTGAACTCCGGCTTCCGGTTTGGTTCTTTTTATATTCCTGCTGGAGGTCCTGTTCTCTGGTTCTTTCAGGTGTTTTTGCACTTCCCTGGCTACATCCAGAGGCTCCACCTTTCCAGCAACAGAGATGATCAGTGTTTCTGGAGTGTAGCCAGACCGGTAATAGTTTATCAGGCTGCTTCTGGACAAGGACTGGATTTTCTGTTTTTCTCCAATGATTGGTGCTCCAAAGGAGCACCCGTTCCATAGAGTACTGGAGAAAATATCTTCCACATACTCATCGTAATTGTCCCTCCCCATTTCGATCTCTTCCAGTATCACATCCCGTTCTTTTTCAAAATCACTTTCCCTGAATGCAGGGTTCTTATACATGTCAATCAAAACCTCCAGGGCCTTTGTGTAATAATCAGCAGCGGTGTTCACATAATAGTGGGTGGTCTCTTTGCCGGTACCGCCGTTTATCTCTCCTCCTATGCTGTCGATTTCGGTGGCAATATCACTATAGCTGCGTACGGTGGTTCCCCTGAACAGCATGTGCTCTATAAAATGGGTCATACCCTGATGGCTGTTGTCTTCATCCCTGGAGCCCAGGTCTATCCATATTCCACATGAGACCGATTCACTGGCAGGAACCCGGTCAACCAGCAGCCTGGCCCCGTTGTCAAGCACCATTTTTTCAGGCATAGTCCCTAATCCGCCATCTATATATGCTATTGGGTGCAAAGGCTTTTTAGTGCCCGAACTGCTCTAATGCATGGATTAACAAGTAAGAAACTAATATGAAAATAGTCTTAAGAAAAGATCAATACACCCGCATGACCCTAACCTTCTAACGCTAATTCAATGAGTACAGCTTACTGCCGGAAGGCAGGAGCAGGCCCTGGCAATATATCTGTTTGCTTGACTTAACAGAAAACCGGAATTAACAATGGTAGTAAGGAATGTGTTGAAGCCTTATTTCTAATCATAATATCATAGCAGGAGAACAAAGCCATGCCCATACAAAAAGTAAAAAAAAGAAACGGCCAGGAGGCTGATTTCGATCGTTCAAAAATAAAGAATGCCATACTCAGGGCCCTGGAGGCAACCGGCAGCAGAAACTCCGGGCAGGCAGACAGACTTACCGGTGAGGTAGTTGCCAAACTGGAAGCAGCCGCTTCCGGGCCGGCAAAGCTTCCGGGTATCGAAGATATTCAGGACATAGTTGAACAGGTGCTGATGGATTCCGGCTATACTGCTGCAGCCAAAGCCTATATACTTTACAGGCAGAAACACACCCAGCTGCGGTCGGCAAAAAGGGCCCTTGGGGGCTGGGACCACGAAGAGCTGAAGCTTGATTTGAATGCCATTACTATTCTGGAACGCAGGTACCTGCTTAAAGACAGCCAGGGTAATATCACTGAGTCCCCTTCCGGGCTTTTCCGCAGGGTTGCCAGGGCCATCGCATCCGTTGATTCCGGCTACGGGCACGGCCCCTTCCAAACTGAAAATATCTTTTACAGGATGATGGCCTCCAGAGAGTTTCTACCCAATTCACCTACACTGATGAATGC
>JBMCUI010000086.1:0-8723 GCA_048622675.1 Spirochaetota bacterium
CCCCTGCTTCGGAGGTCCCACCGGGGGAGCGGACAATCTCCCAGGATGGAGAAATACTCCCTTTATGAAACATATGTACAGCCGCCTGGGAGTGCCGGTTTTTTCCCACAATGACGTTACCACCATCACTCTTGGAGAAGCAAGACACGGAGCAGGAAACGGAAAAAATAACATTGTTATGGCCTCATTCGGCACCGGCATCGGGGGAGGAATTATCATAAACGGAAAACTGTATGAAGGAGCAACCGGATATGCCGGGGAGATCGGTCACTTCTGTGTTGATAAAAACGGCTTCAAATGTTCGTGTGGTATAACAGGATGCTGGGAGGAATATGCTTCTGTACGGGGAATAATCCGCACAGCTGAATCAGTACTTGCATATTCCAGAGACAAACAAACTCTGATTCAGGAGATGGTTGCACATAAACACGGCAAATTAACTCCAGAGGCAATTTTTGATGCCGCCGGTAAAAATGATCCGGTTGCTTTGCAGATAGTAGACGAAATAGGCAGTAATACCGCCCGGGGGATAGGGGGGCTGATAAACATATTCAATCCGGATCTTTTTATAATAGGCGGCGGTATTGCTGGTGCAGGAAAGATTTATCTTGATGCAATAAAAAGGCATATTGCCGAATGGACTCTTCCGGATTCACTCCAGTCAACTCAGCTGGTCCTTGCAAGGCTTGGAGATAAAGCAGGAATAATAGGGGCTTCCCTCCTGGTATTCGAAAACATTAACTGCTACAAAGAATAACCGTTAATACCAGCCCGCTCCCTTTCTTCAGCTGTAATCTCAAATATTTTTTTTAACAGCCTCTGCTGTGCTGGAGTTAGTTCTTTCTTCCTCCGTTGCATCACCTTCCCGGCTGTCTGAATGGCTTTTTCCAGTTCATGGGTATGCAGCCCGCTTTTTCCTCCCCATCCAAAGGATGGAATAAACTTTGGAGGAAACCCTTCACCGAAAATATTGCACATAACTCCAACTACAGTGCCTGTATTAAACATGGTGTTTATTCCAGTCTTGGAGTGGTCTCCCATTGTCAGGCCCACGAACATCCTGCCTGAGTCGACTACCCCTCCTCCCAGCGGGACCTTTACATTTCCATAGTTATTTTTTAGGTCGCTGTTGCTGGTGCCGGCTCCTAAATTGCACCACATTCCCAGGTAGGAGTGGCCCAGAAATCCATCATGCTGTTTATTGCTGTAAGAGTGAATAATAGACTCTTCCACCTCACCTCCCACCTTGCACACCTCCCCGATGGTGGTTCCCTCGTATATTTTTGCACCTGTTTTAATACGGGAGCCATTTCCTATAAAAGCAGGCCCCTGGATAAAAGAGTTGGGAAGAACAGTGACATCTTCACCAATATAGATCGGCCCTTGTTCAGCATCCAGCACCCCTCCGGGCTTTATTTTGCTTCCTTTGCCGATGTATATTTGACTTTCATTCAGAAGGTAAACTCCAGGGTAAACCCTGCCTTCTATGCAGGATGTTTTTACTTCATTTTTAAAATCTTCTACTATCTGATCCCCGTTCCGGACGGCCAGTTCCCAGGGATACGTTATTATGGCGGCCTGACATTCTCTGGAGGGAATTCCATACTTTTTAAGTTCCTCCAATAGATTACCTTCCAGAAAAAGAGATGGAGATATGCCCTTCAGCTTTTCTCTGTTGATCCTCGCGTATACCACCTCCTCATCACACCTCCCAACCTCCGGTGTCCCTTCCACAGGAACAGCCTGGGAGAGAACTGCTCTGCCATTTATAAATAAAACTGCACCCCCTTCCTGTTTTCTGCATGCCTCATCCGCCCACAAACCACTGTCATTGACCGGGTAGCTTAATTCTTCTTCTATACATTCTTCAAGATAGGATCGACAAATGAGACTAATCTTTTTATGGGGATATAAACAGGCTGCTTTTTCCAGCAGGGTGGACATCCCGCATCTGAGCTGGAAAGCAGCCCTGGTATATACCAGGGGGAGGAGATTCCTGTACCCTGCATCTTCAAATATGACCACCTCTTCCATATCACCTCCTTCTTCCATATCACCTCTTTTGAGGGTTATTTCCCTCAATCTCTTAACCCCAACAGGCTGTAATTATATTCTCTGCAATTTCAGCAAGAATGTTAAAAGCAGAATACGTAATGATAATCTACCATGTAATGAACTGATAAGAGCCTTTTAATTCGGAAGCCGCATCTCTGTCAATGAGAAATGTGCATTGAGGATGTTTCTGCAGAAAAGAGCCGGGAACCTCGGTGGTAACCTCCCCTTCTACGGCTCCGGCTACTGCAGCGGCCTTTGAAGTCCGATCAGCGATAAGTAATATCTCTTTCGCCTCAAGGATGGTAGCAATGCCCATGGTCAGTGCTTTTCTGGGAACTTCTTCCCTTTTCTTAAAAAATCTGCTGTTGTCTCTGATGGTCTGGCGGCTCAGTTCAACAACTCTGGTTCTGCATTCCTGGGGAGACCCTGGTTCGTTGAAGCCGATATGGCCGTTTCTGCCTATTCCCAGAATCTGCAGGTCGATCCCTCCTGCCTGCTGAATCTTTTTTTCAAACTCTGTGCACTCCATCTCCGGGTCAGCAGCCATACCGTTTAATATATAGGTCCTGGCTTTATCTATGTTGATATGATTAAAAAGTTTGGTGTCCATATAATACCGGTAGCTCTGGGTATGGGTGCCGGGCAGCCCCAAATACTCATCCAGATTAAAAGTGGTGGCACTGGAAAAATCAAGCCCTTGTTTCTGATGCATTCTTACCAGTTCTCTGTACATCTTTTCCGGAGTACTGCCTGTTGCCAGTCCCAGTACGATACAGGGTTTGTTCTTTATTTTTTCTGCACACAATCCAGCAGCCTTTTTGCTCATGAGTTCTGACGTTTTACAGATGAGCACCTTCATGAAATTCCTCTGCGTTGTGGTATAAAAATATTAACCTCTTGCCAATCAAATCGCAAGTAGTTTTTGAATATACAGTCACTTAAAATAATTTGATAACCAGAAACACAGAGTGTAATTTAATTATATACGACCACAATCAAGGCAGAATAAGCATGGATTCACTGGTAGAAAAAATAGCCCTGGAAAAATCCGGCTTTAACCTTATGTATCCACCGGAAGAAAAGGTAGGTGTAATCGTAGCAGCCAGCTTCCCAGACCTGGGAAAGCTGGCTGCCCTCCGTTTTCTGGAATGGGTGCAGCACAATCCGGAGGGGGTTATAAGCCTGCCTACAGGGAAAACCCCGGAGTATTTTATCAAGGAAGTACAGCGGTTTATAAAAGAATGGGAACAAAGTCATACTCAAAAGGAGCTGGAAGAAGGGGGAGTTGATCCCCAAAAAAGGCCTGATATGAGGGGGCTTCGTTTTGTACAGATTGATGAGTTCTACCCTATGAACCCTTTGCAGCATAACAGTTTTTACTATTACGTAAACAAGTACTACATTGAAGGATTCGGACTTGACCCCAGCAGGTGCCTGTTGATCAACTGTGAGAAAATAGGTCTTAATGGAAAGCAGATGGAGGAAGTGTGGCCCGATAATGAAGTTGATCTGTCACTGAGATACCGGCACCCCTTCACAGCTCTTGAAAAGACCCAGAAAAAGGTACTGGAAGGCATCGACCAGTGGTGCAGCGACTATGAGGAGCGTGTACGCTCAATGGGAGGCATAGGCTTCTTCCTGGGAGGGATAGGGCCGGATGGTCATATAGGATTCAACATCCGGGGGTCAGACCTTTTTTCTACCACCCGCCTTACCCCCACAAATTATGAAACTCAGGCAGCTTCTGCCCAGGACCTGGGCGGCATTGAAATAGCCCGCAAGCGGCTGGTCATTACCATCGGTCTTGCTACTATAACCTATAACCCCTCCTGTACAGCACTGGTCATTGCTGCCGGAGAAGCAAAAGCAAATATTGTCAAAGACTCCATAACCAGCCCCAGGCACATCAATTACCCTGCAACTGTACTGCAAAACCTTAAACAGGCACGTTTCTACCTGACCCGGGGAGCATCAAAACTTCTGACCACCAGGCAGATAAAAACGCTTCAGTCTTCTCTGCCATTACTGGAACATACCAAAGAAAAAATTGTAATTGACACAGCCCTGAAAAAGCAAAAGAGAATAGACAGTCTAACTAAAAGTGATTTCAACACTGACCCTTTTGGTAAACTACTAACTGAACATTCAGGCAGAGATATGAATAGTTTAAAGAAAAAGACTATTAATAACCTGGAGGATAAGATACTTTCAGGGGCTGCCACCAGAAAAAATTGTGTGTTTCTTCATACAGAACCTCACCACGATGACGTGATGCTGGGGTATCTGCCGGGAGTGGTCCGCCATATAAGGGAGCACAGCACCACCCATTTCTTTGCTACATTCACCAGCGGGTTTACTTCGGTAACCAACTCTTTTATGCTCAACATGCTCACCAAACTGAAAAGGTTCATGGAAAAGGGATATTTCCACTCACTTTTGAAGGATGATTATTTTGACCCCAGCAACGTTATGGGTAAAAACAGAGATGTATGGCAGTACCTGGTCGGGGTTGCTTCCAACTCTCCTGCCATGATGGATGAGGGACGGCTGAGAAGGGTGTTGAGAAACCTGATGTATCTCTATGAGGAGCAGGATGTAGGCCTGTTCGAGGACAGGATCAATGAACTCATCAACTACTTCAAGACCCAGTATCCAGGCAGGAAAGACCTTCCTCATATACAGCGGCTCAAGGGAATGTGCAGAGAATATGAAGCAGAGTGTCTGTGGGGATATTTCGGATGGAGCACTGAAAACATATTTCATCTCAGACTTGGTTTCTATACAGGGGATATTTTTAATCAGGAACCTACCATGGAGCGCGACGTCAAACCGGCCCTGGATATACTGCAAAGAGTAAATCCGGACATTATCAGCATAGCTCTGGACCCGGAAGCAAGCGGGCCGGATACCCATTACAAAGTCCTTCAAGTACTCACCGAAGCACTGAAACTTTACCAGCAAAAAACCGGGCGCTCCGACATTGAAATATGGGGATACAGGAATGTCTGGTACAGGTTCCACCCCGCGGAAGCCAACATGTATATTCCGGTTTCACTTAATATGTTTGCCTTACAGGACAATGCCTTCAAACATAGCTTTCTCTCCCAAAAAGGAGCATCCTTTCCATCATACGAATACGACGGCCCTTTTTCCGAACTGGCCCAGAAGATACAGGTAGAGCAGTACCGGAGGCTCAAGAAGTGTCTGGGAAGGAAATTTTTCCATGAGCATTCCAGCGCCCTGATCAGAGCAACCAGGGGTATGGTATTTGTTAAAACCATGACCCTTCAGCAGCTCTACCAGCACTCCAGAGAAATCAAGAGACTCACGGAAAATATTTAATTCACTCACAATTCGGGCTTTTACAGGGCTGGTGTTCCCGTAAAACAACCGAGGTCGCCTGTGGTGTATCAGCCCTGAAGTGCAGGAAACTGGGAGGAAGAGCAGGTATCCCTACCCTGCAGGAAGCAGTTAGTTTTCTGGCAAAGAAGAGCGGTGGTGTGTGGAAAAACCGGTTTAGTACAAACCCGGATTAATGTTTGTTTCAACGTCCTTCTAAACTTGTTCCCGGCTTGACCGCCCGGGTACCCGAGTCAGCCTGTAGCTGTAATTGCCACTATGCTGAATAAGATAATTGTATCCTGCGGAATGCTCCAGCACCTCCCTGATATTTCTTCGGTCACAAAACCTGTAGTGAGAGCGGGCTTCCCTTTTGGAATACCCTCCTCTGGTCTTTCTTTTTATAATTCTTTTTTTTAATATCCGCTTTTTGGATGTTATTAATATCCCCTTTTCAAAGAAACAGGACAGTAGACTCCAGGGTGGCTCATCCAGAAACAGGTAATTTCCTTCCACGATAAACAGTCTGTTGTTTTTATGTATTGCTATACCTTTCTCCACCGGATCATGTATCTGCCTGGAATATACCGGCCAGTAGAATTCCTGTTGTGTTTTCAGTTTGTTCATAAATCGGAGCAGCTTCCGGGTATCATAGGTCTCTTTAGCTCCTTTTATCCAGTAAAGGGGGATGCTCCGGCCTTTATACACTATCCTTCTGCTTTTCAGACCCTGGCTGCTTAGATGAAAGCCGTCCAGAGGAAGCACCTGCAGGATTATTCCTTTTTCCAGAAAAATTTTCTGGAGCACCGATGAAATACTGCTTTTACCGCATCCTGGGGGTCCGGCAATTCCCACACAGTAGGCACCCAGTCCTTTCTGTTCAAAATCATGCAAGATATCTTCAACCAGAGGAAGAAAGGTATTTTTTACAGTCTCCCGGGTGTAGAAGACTTTCTGTTCCAGAGAAGACTCAACTATGGGGAAAACTTCCAGTGATTTATCCATCTATCCCTATTCACAATGAACAGTTTTTTACATTTCCAATAGAAAAATATCCTGATAAATTGAAAATAAGGGGATTTATATAATTTTACCATAAAATTTCACCACACCAAATTTTTTAGACGAAGAAAATAATATGAAAACTTTTTATAGCCTTCATGGATTTATAATTTTCGAAGACCATAACCTCCTGGGCTGGATGCTGCATATTGGGGATATTAAAGATACTGGAGAGATGAGGTATGTAACAGGAAAAGCATACATCGAAAAAGAACACAATGTACTGCTGTTGGGCAGACCAAGATTTATTGGGGTTGATAATGAAAGAATAACCTTCGACGCTGTCGAAGAATATCTCAGAAGCCTTCCCCAATGGGACAAAACAGAGTACTACGTCAAACTTGCAGATATAAAAATGTCTTCTCTCATTAAGTGTGAAACAGGAGAAGTTGTGTACAGTGATAAAAACGAGGAAATCCTTAAAAATCTTCAAGAATATGACAGCGAGTAGGTCTAACCGGGAAAAACCGCACGGAGCAGCTTCCATGCGGCAATACCCACGCCGGCTATGGTAAAAATGAAAACCAGGTAATATAACAGTTTTGCCAATCTACGACGGTCCATATAAATCCTTTTATGGCCGTTTTTAAACAACTCATCGCAGTATGTGAAGGCGTTCAAGGGTCTTTTTTGAAGGCACTCCGTCAGTGCTCCATCCCCGGAAGTGGTAATAATCCTGGAGCATGCCCCCGAAGTTTTCCCCTATGGTGCCTTTTAAAAAACGTATCGGCAGGGAGTTATGTTTTCCGGATACACCCTCTTTTTGATTGAAAAGGACCTTAAGGGTAAATATCCTTTCCCCTGTTTCAAGAAGGTCCCGGATATCTCCACCCCAGCCTGTAACGTAATTGAGCCAGTCCTTTATGGAGCTTATGTTCAGGCCGCCAAAGAATAGGAACTTGCACAGCTTCAGGGAGTCAAACATACTCATGAGGTTTTGCATTTTAGCAGTGAGCTCAGGTTTTCTCCATGGAGAAAACCTGTCCTGGACCTCATTAAACCCCAACTCAGGTGCAGAAAGCCATGCTTCCAGACCGTGGGAATATGCCTGCAGGTGGCATGCCCCCCTGGGACTGGTAGCATATCCCAGTGCAATTGAAGAAAATGCCCTGGGGTCGTGGGATGGAAACTCCAGACCTTTAACCTGAATATTCAGGTTGGGGTCACCTTCCGGATGGCTGCTGCTGGCGGTTATTTTTCTACAGGCCCTTCTCAATCCCTGGCCCAGTATCTCCCCGATACCTTCCTTTTCACCGATAGCCCGGACCGTTTCCACCATAGCAGCTGCATTTCCCCATTCAAACGGATGGCAGCCTGTATCAGCTTCTGTCAAATAGCCTTTCTCATAGGCCTCAAAAGCAAAACCCAGTACCTGTCCTACTGAAATGGTGTCCATTCCATAGCGGTTGCATAAATCGTTGGCCCTGACTATGGCTTCCAGGTTATCTATCATCAAACTCCCACCCAAAGAACCCATGGTTTCGTATTCCGGACCTCCTGCTTCAACAGGGGTAGCATACTTCCCTGCTTTTACCTGGACCTTTCTTCCGCATCGTATAGGGCATTTTGCACAAGCATATCTTCCGGTAAGCAGGGTGTTGGCAAGGTGCTCTCCTGTCAGGGCCTCGATATTATCCCATTTCCTCTGCATCCAGTTCTTTATAGGAAAATCCTCCAGCAAGTAGCACCCTTCCACTCCCGAAGCAGTACCATACAGTCTCATATCTTCGGTTCTGGAAACAATCAATGCAACTGCCTGCTTTACTGATTCTTTCAGATTTTCTTCATCAAAAACAGGAGTCTTTACATTTCCTTTTTCAATGGCCACTCCCTTAAGGTTTTTTGATCCCATGACTGCCCCCACTCCGCACCGGGCAGCCATCCTTGCATCTCTTCCATCTGAAACGATGGAGGAAAGAAGCACCTGTTTTTCCCCTGCCGGTCCTATGGTCATGGTAGATACTTTCGAAGGTTCCTCCTTCTCAATCATGCTGTGGGTGTGGTAGGTGTCTTCTCCCCAGAGGTGAAGGGCATCTCTGACCTGCAGGCCCTCCTGATTTATATGCAGATAGACAGGGTTGGGTGATTTTCCCTTTATCAGTATGCCGTCATACCCACTGGTTTTTATATAATCACCAAACTTCCCCCCTACGTCCGATTCTGCCCATATGCCGGTCAGTGGTGATTTGGTTACCACACTTGTTCTTCCCGAACAGGGAACTCTGGTCCCTGCAAACGGTCCTGCCAGAAACATAAGTACATTGGAC
>JBMCUI010000087.1:0-8701 GCA_048622675.1 Spirochaetota bacterium
GGTATTGACCGTGTGTATACTCAGGAGATAGAGATTGGCCATCTAACCGGCACCTCTACCATGGAAGCGGAGGTGGAGCTACCCCACCGCAGGGTTTCACTTGCAGATAATCCTCTGCTGAAGGTGAAAATAGTTATAAAGAAGAATTATTTAATTAAAGAAATAAAAGGACTATCGGTGGTGCCTGTAAATGTTAAACAGGGGCTTGTTGCTGCACCGGTACAGAAAAGTGTTTCTGTAACCCTGAAAGTTCCACAGACGGCGGACAGGGTTTCAGGGAGTGATATCTCAGTATCTGTTGATTGCTCAGAGATTGAAGAGCCCGGTTTGCACCGGCTTTCCGTGCAGGTCAACTCCAGCGTACCAGGGGTTACCATTATTGATAGTTCTCCCTCTAACATAGATGTACAAGTGAACCGTGAATAATAAATAAGCCTCTGGTAGAGTGTTGGACCATATTCCTGCTGGGAGAATACTATTATGAATAAAATGTCTGTTGGAGCCCGGGCCTCTGAAAACAAACAGAGCTCTTCCAAAAAGATTTCTTTCTATCAGAAGGAACCCATCAGCTGTCCGGTGTGCAGCAGCAGGTTCAGAAGGGAAGAGATGCTCTCGGGGGGAGGAAGGCTGATAGCCAGAGACATTACGGATGAGCTTCGAAGAATTTATGTACCCGGAAAAAATGTGGGAGAAGTCAACCCTTTGGTTTATCCAGTGGTAGTGTGTCCGGAGTGCTGGTATGCGGCCTATCCCGAAGATTTTTCATGCATCCTGCAGAAGTATACTTCTTTTGCGAGGTCTCAGGATTCTAAAAGAAAAAAAGACATAAAACTTATTTTTCCGGTGGTTGACTTCAAGCAGCCACGCAACCTGTTTTCCGGAACAGCCAGCTATATACTGGCGATGGGATGCTATTCTTTCCATAAGAATGAGAGGGCTCCCACTTTTAAAAAAGGCTTATCTGCACTTCGTGCAGCCTGGCTTTTCAGCGATCTTAATAAAAAATATCCCGGTCAGAATTATGATAAACTCCGAATAATGATGTACAAGAAGGCCATGGATTATTATCAGAAGGCCGTGAGCTTTGCCCAGACCGGAAAAGAAAATATCGATTCAATAAAGCATTTTGGTCCTGACCTTGACAAAAATTATGGGTACCAGGGAGCCCTGTTTATTTCCACCCTGCTTTTATTCAAGTATGGTGCGAAGCATGATCCTCAGGCCAGGATTTCCAGGCTCAATGAAGCCAAGAGGATTGTAAGCCGAATTTTTGGTACGGGCAAATCTACCAAAAACAAACCATCTCTGGTACTGGAGCTGGCCAGGGGAGTGTACGAAAAGATAAACCAGGAGCTGGAGGAAGTTAAACAGGGATGAACAGCGCCGCCAGGAATATGGCCTTGGAGGTGGCCTATGATGGTACTCGTTATTCGGGATGGCAGATACAGAAAAATGCAGCTACCATCCAGGGAGTAATGGAGAAGAAATTACAAAAGGTGGTAAAGCACCCGGTAAGGCTTCGGGCAGCAGGACGTACGGATGCGGGGGTGCACGCTGTTGGGCAGGTGGCTTCTTTTCATACAGCCAGCAGCATGGGGCCTGAGCAGTTCAAGCTTGCTCTCAACTCTCTGCTTCCCTGGGAAATAAGAGTAATGAATGTCTGGGAGGCTTCCCCCGGATTTCATCCCCGCTACCATGTTTACAGGAGATGGTACAGATATCTCATATCCAATACCCCTGAGATGGTTCCATTTTTTGTAAATTACGCATTATGGATAAAAAGAGGACTGGATCTGAATCTACTGAATGAATACTGCAAAAAACTGATAGGCAGCCACGATTTTACAAGTTTCTGTACTCTGGCAGGAGAGCAAAATCCGGTTCGTCGTATTTTTGAATGCCGGGTTTCCAGAAAAGGCGGCTTTGTTTTTTTTGATGTTGTGGGAGACAGTTTTCTAAGAAAAATGGTACGGACCATTGTAGGAACTTTTCTGGAGTTCGAAAATGCTAAACATGACCCTTCCAGAGTGGGTGAAATTCTGAACCTTAAGGATAGAACCAGAGCCGGCCAGTCTATTTACCCGGGAGGCCTTTATTTATTAAAGGTTTTTTTCTGATGAACATCAGGAAGTAGGAGAAAAATGGTCCCTTTTTTTATTATACTGTTATTTATCTCTGCATTTGCTGCTGTATCGGTGTATCTGAAGGCAAAGAGAAAAAAGACCTACGAGAGTGCCCTGGAGCTTTTTAATTCAGGAAGCTGCCAGCAGGCCATGGAAATCTTCAAGAACCTGCAGGACAAGGAGCCGCGCAACAAGCTGTACGGATGGTATATAGCTCAATGCTATGAATACATGGGGAATCTGGAAATGGCCCTGGTCGAATATAACAGGGTAGCACTTGGAACAGTTTTTAAACCTCCTCTGCATGAGAATGATATACATTTTAAAATAGGCATGGTCAACCTCAAGCTCGGAAATCTCAAGAAGGCTTTCAACGAATTCAGCACAGTGGTATCCCTGGACCCCCAGTATGCTGATGCTTATTTCTACCTGGGAATGATCTCAAAAAAAAGAAATCAGCTCCAGAAAGCAATGGACTACCTGGACAAAGCAGTTCATAACAAAAGGGAGTACCCCCAGGCCTATCTAGAGCTGGGGATCATAGCCTATAAACTTAACCATCTGTCAAAGGCCAGGAAAGCGCTCCTTCAGGCGTTGTCGCAGAACCCTGAGGTGAGCGAAGCTCATTACTATTATGGGCTGGTGCTGGAAAAGGAAAAAAGCTTTCAGAAAAGCATTGAAGAGTTCAATCTGTCAGTGAGTGATGACAGGTTCAAATTCGATTCTTATCTTCACCTGGGTGATATTTACCGTGAGATGGGGCAGGACCAGAAAGCCAGGGATTGTTTCGAGAAAGCACTGGAGTTTGGAACTGATAATACCCAGGCCCTGCTGGAAGCCAAATACAAGTATGCAAATTATCTGGTCCAGTTCGGGGAAATAAATAAAGCTCTGAGTTTGTGGAGAGAAATAAATACCATGAGCCCCCACTATAAAGATGTAGAAACAAAGATAAACATATACAGTGAAATTAGCAAAAGTGAAAACCTTACCCGTTTTATTACCTGTTCAAAAAAGGAGTTCCTGGAGATTGTAAAAAAACTGTGCAGGTTCATGGATGTGCTTGTAGAAGACTACAGTTTCGGGGAAGAAAATTTTGTTGAACTTAAAGGAAGCTTCAGGCTTGGAAGGGAGGACATACCCTGTATTGTACATGCTGCCAGATGGACCACTACAGTAGGAGAAATTCCGGTGAGAGAACTCCTGGAAAGGATGACTGAATCAGGGGCCAACAAGGGCATTTTTATTGTTACTTCTGACTTCTCTGAAAAAGCTCAGGTGCTCTCCACCACTCGTCCCCTGGACCTTGTCAACAGACAGGGCCTGGAGAATATGCTCACCAGGGTTTACCAGTAATCCGCACCTGCCTTGTAACCATGTTTTACAAACCCTTCGTTTTATGGAAACCTGCCGGCATACTTGGCTTTACCTTGATTTTATTATAGTGTTAAATTTTTGATTGCAGTATTTTTCTTTTTAGTTTATATTCATATCTCAAATAATATACTTCCAGACAATTCTGGATAAGCTTAGCTAATAAAGGATGGAGGAGCTTATGGACCAGCAAACCTTGGAAAAAATCAAAGGGAAGCTTCTGGAGAAGAAAGAGGAAATATTGAGATCCAAAGAGAAAGAGGCACAGGAAGAAATCGGCGATATGGAAAGTGAAAATGTTATCGGAGATATTATAGATGAAGCAAATACTGCATATGAGAGTCTGATATTCAATATGCTGGATGAAAAGGAGCAGCAAAAGCTGCAGGAGATAAACGATGCTCTCAACATGATAGAAGAGGGCGTATATGGTAGATGTGTGGTCTGCGGAAGAGAAATCGAAGACAGAAGGCTTCTGGCTATACCTGAAGCAAAAAAGTGCCTGAAGTGTAAAATGGCAGAGGAAAAGAAAAGGTTTTGAAAAAGGTGAGAATGTGAGTTTGAAAACAGAGTATATGGAACTGATAGAGGAGGTTATTGATTATCTGAAGACAGGCTTCAGGACAACCAGCAACCAGAGGAAAGCTGACAGCCGGTCCGAAGGTGCCAAGGAGCATAGAATCAGTGTCAGCAGGAGTTCACCAGAAATGAATGGGCCTGAAAAGCCCCCTGTGGCTCCGAAGAACGGATCAGCTGAAAGTACAGGAGAACAGCAGAGGGCTTTACAGGAAATTAACCAGAAAATCAGCCGGTGCAGGGAATGTGCTCTTTTTAAAACAAGGAGAAACACTGTGCCGGGGGAGGGGTCTGCTGAGGCTGATATTGTATTTATAGGAGAAGCTCCAGGTGAAATGGAGGATATTAAAGGCAGACCCTTTGTGGGGAGGGCAGGAGAACTGCTTGATAGAATGCTGAAAGCCATTACTCTTACCCGGCAGGAGGTATACATAACCAATATTGTCAAGTGCAGGCCCCCACAGAACAGAACACCTCTGCCTGAAGAAATAAGAACCTGCTTCCCCTACCTGGAAAAACAACTACAGGTGATCAATCCTTGCATTATATGCTGCCTGGGAGCACCCGCCATTCAGTCGCTTATTAACTCCAGAACAGGTATCTCCAGGCTCAGGGGGCAGTTCCACCGATATAAGGACATTCCGGTAATTGCCACCTATCATCCTGCTGCAGTTTTACGGTTTCCGGGCAAATACAGAAGACCGGTGTGGAACGATCTTCAGATGCTCAGGGACTACTATGCTGATATGAAGAAGCAATAATACTATGTTTGCCCAGGTTGCTTTTAATAGGCCTATCGAGCCGCTTACCTACGTTGTTCCTGAAAATATGTCTTCAGTAAGGGCTGGCGTAAGAGTAAAAGTCCCTCTCAGAAACACCTCAGCAGCGGGTATTGTGTATACTCTGAGCGAGAGCTCCACACTGAAAGAACTAAAATCCATACACTCAGTTCTGGACCAACAGCCGGTTCTAAATCAGGACCTTATAGAAACCGCCAGGTGGATTTCGGAGTATTACCTTTGCTCAATAGGGGAGGCCCTGTGGACCATCAGCCCCAAAGGATACAAAAAGAGGCACAGGAATCCGTCCATGGTTCGCCATACTGGCAGATATACAAATGAAACCGTACTTACCAGCCACCAGCAGGATGTGCTTGAGGTGCTGAAAGCCTCATTGGAAGGAAAGGCAAACCCCAATTCACTGCTCTATGGTGTAACCGGAAGTGGAAAAACAGAAATTTATCTTAGAATAATTGATGAGGTAGTAAAAAGAAACAAAGGGGCCATTCTTCTGGTTCCTGAAATATCCCTTACCCCTCAGACAGTGGATTATTTTGCCAGAAGAATGGGAGAACAGCTGGCTATTCTGCATTCCAGACTCACCAGTGCTGAAAAGATTAATGAATGGTATGGGGTGCTCTGCGGTGAGAAAAAGGTGGTAATTGGGGCCAGGTCGGCAGTATTTGCTCCCCTGGAGCAGATAGGTATAATCATAATTGATGAAGAGCATGAGAACAGCTACAAGTCAGAAGAAACTCCCCGGTACAATGCCAGGAGTGTTGCTTTTTACAGAGCAAGAAAACACCGGGCAGCGCTTCTTATGGGAAGCGCCACACCTTCTGTGGAATCGTTTTACCTTGCCAAAAGAGACAAGTTCAATCTTTTAACCCTGCCCCACAGGGTTTTAAACCAGAAGCTTCCTGCCACTCATATCAGCGACTTGAGAAAGGTGAAAAGCAAAAAATACATATCCAATCCCCTGATGAAAGCAATCCATAACAGACTTAAAAGGAACGAACAGGTCATACTATTTCTGAACCGAAGGGGATACTCCCCCTATGTGTTCTGTGAAAACTGTGGTTATGTATTCAGATGCAAAAACTGTGATATTACCATGACCTATCATTACAGCAGGAAGGTTCTTAGCTGCCATTACTGCAACTATACAGTCATTCCTCCAGAGGTCTGCCCTGCTTGTGAAGATGAAAATATCTCTTATGCAGGTTTTGGAACTGAAAAAATCGAACAGGTCCTGGGTGAATATTTTCCCGGAGCTGTTATTGTAAGAATGGACACGGACAGTCTGAAAAAGAGGACCTCTGTGGGAACCATTCTGCAGTCTTTTTCCGAAAAACAAATAGATATACTGGTAGGTACTCAAATTGTGACCAAGGGACTGCATTTTCCCAATGTAACCCTGGTAGGAGTGCTGAATGCGGATATTCCTCTGAACTTCCCCGATTTTCGCTCAGCTGAGAGAACCTTTAATCTTATCACCCAGGTTGCAGGCAGGGCGGGAAGGAGCCCCAAAGGGGGAGAGGTAATTATCCAGACCTATAACCCGGTGCATTACGCCATTCAGGCTGCCAAGACCCAGGGGTATGAAGAGTTTTTCGAAAAAGAGATTAAATACAGACAGGCCCTGGTCTATCCTCCTTTCTGCCGGATAATAAGACTGGTGTTCAGAGGCCAGGAACCCCAGAATTTGTTCAGAACTGCCGAGTATGCAGTCTCATTCATCAGGGAGAAGAGTTCCCAGTACATATCTATTCTTGGACCCTCACGCTGCCCACTTTCCAAGATTAAAAAAAACTACAGGGTACATGTTATTATCAAGATGACCAGGATGGGAGGTATAAAGGCAGTCCTGTATGAATTGAACAGCATCATCAAAAAGAAGCACGGGGTGTATTTTGAAATAGACATTGATCCAGCTTCTATGCTGTAGGGGTGGGGCAGACTTTTTGCTTGTTTAATGAATTTTGCATGATTATATTTCTTGGTTATGATAGAAAAAAGAATAAGAGTGTATCCTGACCCGGTCCTCAGGGCTGCTGCTCAGCAGGTAGAGCAAATCGGCCCCTATATAGATACTTTGATCAAACAGATGTTTGATATAATGAAGGAAGAGGGGGGTGTGGGGCTGGCTGCAGTCCAGATAGGGGTTTTAAAAAGAGTGGTGGTTGTTTCCCTGGAGGAAAAAGGTTTTGAAAGGCTGGCACTGGTCAACCCTGAGATACAGTCATTTTCCGCCTCTACTATAGAGATGGAAGAAGGATGTTTGAGCCTTCCCGGAGTAAATGCGGTGGTAGAAAGGCCCAGCCAGGTGGTGGTAAAGGCCAGAAGCCGCAGCGGAAGGCTTATGGAGATCACTGCATCCGGTCTTCTGGCACGGGTCCTGCAGCATGAGATTGACCATCTGAACGGGGTGCTGTTTATACAAAGGCTTCACCAGGATGAGAAACAAAAGATTGCAGAAAAAACCCGGGCACTGGAAAGACAATACGCTTCTGTTAGATCAACGAAGAGCTGATTAATTTATCGATGTTCTTGTTTTGGAAATGATAAATCCGAGGATTGCTTTTTTTGGTTCACCTTTTCTGGCTGCAGAATGCTTAAAGGCCCTGGTAAATAACTTTGAAATGCCCATGGCGGTCACCCGGCCGGACAGGCCCCGGGGTAGGGGAAAGAAACTCACCGCGCCGGAGGTCAAGCAGGCGGCAGAGCAATACGGCATAGCGGTGTACCAGCCAGTGGGAATAGACAGCAGGATGGTGCGGGAGTTTGAAAAGTATGGTATCGAACTGGTAGTGGTTGTGGCCTATGGAAAGATACTTCCGGGTGAGGTAATTCATTTTCCTGTTTATGGGACCCTTAACCTTCATCCCTCCCTTCTGCCCAGGCACAGGGGGGCATCTCCTGTAGAAGCCGCTATACTGAGTGGGGACTCTTCCACCGGTATCACACTTCAGTTGATGGGGGAACAGATGGACCAGGGCGATATCCTGGCATGGAAAGAAATACCTGTGGACAAGGCTACCACAGCCGAACAGCTCCTGGCTCGAGTTATAGAGATTTCACCTTCCTTTCTGGTAAATAGTATAAAGAGATACCTGGAAGGAGAATTAAAGCCGATAAAACAGGACCACTCCAATGCAACCTACTGTCCAAGGATCAGGAAAAAAGACGGTCTAATCAACTGGGAACAAGACAGTAATACTATTTGCAGAAAAATAAAGGCATATAATGTGTGGCCGGTGGCTTTCAGTTATCTGGATGCAAAGGTGCTGAAGATTTACGATGCAGAGCCTCTACCGGACCAGGAGGCAGGGGGAAGTATGCCTGGTGAAATTGTGGAGGCCGGCAGAAATCAGGGACTGCTGGTAAAAGCTTCAGACGGCCTGGTGGGGGTGCTGGAGGTGCAGCTGGAAAACAAAAAAAGAATGGACTTTCAGAAATTTATCAACGGGTACAGGAACCTCCAGGGAAAGATTTTAAGCTCAGGCCTGAATTAACTCTGCCGGCAGCAGAGAGTAGTGATTTTTTCCCATAAGTGATATAATGGGCTTAAACCAATTTGTGTGTGTAAGGGCAGTATTAATTTGAGGTAAATATTTTTCCAGCACAAAAATTTCTCAGTGTACTTTAATGGCTGAGGTCTTATGAAAGAGCAGATAAAAAGTTTTTTCCAAAAGGTAGGAAGTGCAATTCGGATATTCAATTACCGGGTTGCAACCAGATCAAAGATAAGTATAAAACATATTGTTCTGGTATTATTCATATTTATTTGTGCTTTTCTGCTGGTGGCTTTTGTTACCTTCTGGTTCGTAAGGCAGGGGCCTCCTGAGG
>JBMCUI010000088.1:0-8635 GCA_048622675.1 Spirochaetota bacterium
CCATAGGTATCCACTGCTCTATAAAAAGCAAGTATATTCTCCAGTGGTACATCGGGCTGGAAGTTGTGGGACGGCCCCAGGATCAGTCCTCCCCCTCTGCCCACTGTCTGCACACGGAGCTTAACCTCATTTTCTACATCCTCGGGACCGCCGCGAGGAAACGTATCCTGGATATCCATGGTCCCCCAGTATCCCAGGGACTTGCCGAAACGCTTCTTCAGGTGTGCCGGGTCCATTGCCTGGGGCTGTACTGCATTTAATATGTCCACCCCAATCTCGATATACTCCGGAAGCAGCTGCTCAATATTGCCGTCACTGTGATAGGCTATCTTTACATCCGGTTTTATCTTTCTGAAAGCCTCGATCAGCCTGGCGTACCTGGGCTTGAAAAACTCCCTCCAGGTCCCGGGAGAAACGATAAGCGACTCCTGGGTGCCGAAGTCATCGCCCATCCAGATAATGTCCACACCCAGCCCGGCCAGTGTGGTGCCGGTTACCAGCTGGAACTCAAATATTTTGTCCAGAAGCTCGTGGGCGAAATCTTTGTTTACCACCAGGTCGGTAAGAAAACGGTCCATCCCCCTGAGGTACCAGGCGGCTTCGAAAAGGGTACAGGGCATGGCCCCCACAATGCCATGGCTGCGGCCGTGGTTGTTTAAAAGTGCTTTTACCGAATCGTACCGCCGCTCTTCAGCCCCGTCCGGGCACTTGTAGGAAGCCAGCTTTTTATCATCTGCAAGAGGAGGGTCTACCATCTCGGTGTATTTACCCCCTGGATATTCTACCCATCTCCATTTGATTCCCCACTCGCACACATACTCCGGCCTGTTATCCTGCTGGTAGAAGCTGGTGGCAATGCCGTGCCAGCCTACCAGAATATCATGCCCCAGCACCAGGGGCAGCTCGGATACTTTCCCGCTGTAGGCTTCTGCTGTGGAGTCTGTGAGCTTCAAATGCTCCGACAACCCGGCGGCAACTTCGGGGGTGAAATCTGCATGCACCGGGACCCTGTCAGGCTCCCGGTGGTCCAGCGCGGTCAGCACTCTTTCACGTGAAGTCATAGCAGCCTTCCCTGATAATTTTTTCCTCATAAGTGGAGTACATTGAGGGAATTTCCCAATGGAGCGATCAGCGCTTCGAGTTTATTATAAACCCGGAAAAACGAAAGATCAAAACTTTTCATTTTTTTATTTGCATATGAGTATATCATCTCCATTTTATCCTGACCAAGTCTTGAGGGTGATAGTCACATCCAGAAGCCTCGCAGCCCCCTTTCGGACTTAGCGTGGAAGGTGCACCCCAAAACCATTATCTTCCCTGATCCACTTCAAATTACTTGATTAATAGCAAAAATAACAGCATTAATAGTAAACCATAAAAACTCCGGAGAGTAAATTGGATACATGCAAACTGGTTGAAGCGGCCATTACCGCAGCGCTGCAGGCGGGCCGTGAAATACTAAAGGTCTACAGTACTGAATTCAGTGTGGAGAAAAAAAGTGATAAATCTCCCATTACTCTGGCTGATAAAAATGCACACCATACCATAACTGAAGTGCTCAAACACAGTTTTCCGGATATTCCCATACTAAGCGAAGAGGGTAAAAGCATACCATACACCCATCGCCGGGAGTGGAGCCATTTCTGGCTGGTCGACCCTCTGGACGGTACAAAGGATTTTGTAAAGCGAAACGATGAGTTTACGGTTAACATAGCCCTGATCAAAAAACACACTCCCCTGCTGGGGATTATTTATGTTCCCGCCATGGACGAGCTATATTTTGCTTCCGAAGAATTAGGAGCTTATAAAAAATCCGCTGCTGCAAGCTATTTCGATAAAACCGAAAGCATTTCCAGTAATCACCCCTGCCCATCCAGGACCGCGGGTGAATCAAGCACGGAGCTGATCAACACACTAATACATGCATCAGCACGCCTCCCGCTCCATCGGGATATAAATCACATATCAGGCTCATCACAAACCCCTCCCCCCGACCGGGAAACCGGCAAATTGAACAACTCTCCACCTGGCCTCTCCAATGGCCGCCGGCACGAAAATAACAAATCCATTATCAGGGTGGTAACCAGCCGGTCCCATCTCAACCAGCGGACCAGAAAATACATTTCAAAGCTGGAAGAACACTGCAGGGTAGAATCTTTTCCTTCGGGAAGCGCCCGAAAGCTCTGTCTTGTAGCTGAAGGGACAGCAGATATCTACCCCAGGTTTGCCCCAACCATGGAGTGGGACACTGCTGCAGGCCATGCCATTGTCAAGCAGGCAGGGGGAGAAATTTTCAGTGTTGGGAGCGGCAGGCCCATAGAATACAACAAAAAGGACCTGACCAACGAGGGCTTCGTAGCAGCAGGCAGGCTACCGGGTCCATACACGGAATTAATGCTTCGCCTGGGAACCAGGTGAAATACCCTTCAACCAGGATGAGCCTTTGAAGGGACACTCCAATTGCAGCATGTGGGCGGTAATAACACATCTCTTCTATAAATCCCAGTCAGAAGCACGGCAAACTCCATGTACGGCTGCATAAAGGGGGAATCACTCAGCTCTTTTATAAATCCCCCTGGAGTTGACGTTAGCAATTCTATTGCCTATTCTAAAAAAGCTGTATCCAGGAGTATCGCCCATAGGATACTCCTTTATTCACCGCCGGTTTCAACAAACTTCGCTTCGCCCGCACCCCAGCCTTCTCAACTGTAAGTGCAGGAAGCCTCTACAGGAGTGAAGTAAGCCGGTGAACCACTGAAACAAAATCATTGTTTCCGGTGTTTAATTTTATTGATGAACCATTATAAAAGGGAGTATAATTTTATAAGAGGCTCCCGGAAAGGCACCAGAATGAATGATATAAGCCCTGAAGAGGTCGAAAAAAAGATCCATCAGGTACTCGAGTACAAAAAAGAGCAGTGGTACAGGGAGTTTCGCGAGCGGATGGGCATAGAAGAAAAAAGAACAGAGCTTCTTGAGCGGATGGCCAGGATAGAAGAAGAGATTAAAAGCCACCGGATGCTGACCGAGGACCTCCTCCACCAGATGGACAAGCGGTTCGAGCAGGTGGACAAACGGTTCGAGCAGGTGGACAGACGATTTGAACAGGTGGACAAGCGGTTCAACCTGTTACTCTGGACCATGGGAGGAGGATTTACCATTATTATATCTATTCTGGTAACCCTGCTGAACTATGTTCTAGGATGAGAGGGGAATAATGGGGATTACCTATATTGAGGGTAGAGTAACAGGACCGGAAGGTAAGCAAAAGTCCCTTCCACTATTAATAGACAGTGGAGCACATTATACCCTGCTTCCCCAGGAGGTATGGAAGGATATAGAACTTCGTAAAAAAAGAGAGATGGATTTTATCCTTGCTGACGGAACAAGAATCAAAAGGGGGGTCTCCGAATGCTATATTGAGCTGGAGATGGGCGAAGGACACACACCTGTTGTGCTGGGAGAAGAGGATGATGCTGCAGTAATTGGAGTAGTAACCCTGGAAATTATGGGAGTTGTTTTCAATCCTCTGAAAAGGAAGCTTGAGCCCATGAAAGCCTTCCTGATATAACTATTGATTGTAAAGCCGGAGCACACCGCCGGTGGGGCAAGGGATGAAAATAAATGATATGAGCCCATTGATAGTGCATGTAGACATGGACGCTTTTTTTGCCTCCATTGAGCAGCTGGACCATCCCTGCTACCGCGGCAAACCTGTAATCGTGGGTGCTGACCCTCAAGGAGGTTCAGGAAGGGGGGTTGTGTCTGCTGCCAGCTACGAAGCCAGGACATGGGGGGTCCGTTCTGCAATGCCCATATCCACAGCCTACAAACTGTGTCCCGGTGGCATTTATGTGCGCCCCAGGATGCAGCGCTACCGGGAGGTCTCTTCCAGGGTAATGAAGCTCCTTGAGGAGTTTTCCCCCCTGGTGGAGCAGATAAGTGTGGACGAAGCATTCCTGGATTGTACAGGTACCGAGTGTCTATTCGGCTCCGGTGAGAAAATAGGCAGAATGATCAAAAGCAGAATATACCAGAATACCTCTCTCACCGCCAGTGTTGGTATTGCTTCCAACAAGTCTGTGGCCAAGATTGCCTCCGAGCTTTGCAAACCAGATGGACTTCTTTTGTGTCCCCCGGGTAAGGAAAGAGATTTTCTCTCAGAACTGCCTCTGCACTTTTTATGGGGTGCAGGAGTAAAGACCATCGCAAAGCTCAAAGCCCTGGGATACAGTACCATCGGGAATATAGCTTCTGCATCACCTGAAAAACTGGCTGACAGATTTGGAAAGCACGGCACGCATCTGTGGAGTCTGGCCAACGGGATTGACCCCCGTCCTGTAGCCACAGGAGAAGGGAGAAAATCAATAAGCGAGGAAACTACATTTTCAAAAAACGTACGGTCTGAAACGTATATAAAGCATACCCTGTTCAGGATTGCTGACTCTCTTACCAGGAAGATGCGCCACCAGGGCATAAAAGGAAAGAAGGTTACCCTGAAGATACGCCTGGAGGACTTTCAGACCTTCACCAGGACCACCAGCTTCTGCAGTGCAGAAAACTCTACTGATAAAATCAAAAAGGCTGTGGAATTGTTGTTCGACAATTTTAACCGGATGGGCAAAAAAGTACGGCTGTTGGGGATATGTGTATCCGGTCTTGAAACTTCTTCTCAGAACACCACCGGACAGCTGGCGCTGTTTTCCGGAACCGAGGAAAAGGACAATGCAAAAGAAGGTATGGACGAACTACTGGACAAATTGAAGAATATATATGGTGATAAAATAACCCGTGCCGCCTTCTTGTCCCACCCCCCTGATAAGAATTGAAATAAAAAAAATTTCAGGCACATGAAACCATAACCATTTAAAAAAATATATTTCTTTATTAGAATTAATTAAAAGGTTGTAAATTATACTGGAGAACCGGACTATTATCAGGTCTAAGTCCACAGAACTCCAGAGGGTATCCAATTGAAACCACAGCTGGATGTAATAGTGGTAGGAGGCGGCCCATCCGGTGCCACAGCCGCAAGAACAGCTGCAGAAAACGGTGCCAGGGTCCTGCTGGTAGAGGAAAAAATAACTCCTGAAAAATCAGTACAGTGCACAGGTCTGATAAGTCTGAGGGCCCTTGAAGAGTCCAGGTGCGGCTGGGAGTGTGTGGTAAGAAAAATAAAAGGGGCATTCATTCATACTCCCGATGGTAATCGCTTATGTGTGGACGGACACAATACCAGGGCTGTAGTAATTGATAGAAACAACTTTGACAGGCAGCTTCTGGGTAAAGCCGTAAAGGCCGGGGTGCAGGTAAGGACCGGAGCTAAAGCAGTTGGTCTGCATGAAAATAAAATCAGGCTGCAGGAAAATGGCCTGCATACCATAAAGCAGGCAAAGGTAATTATCGGGGCCGACGGACCTCGCAGCAAAATAGCTAAATGGGCCGGACTCAGCTCTCCGCACAAATTTTTACCCACCATTCAGTCAATAGTACCCTATACACCGGCAAGAGATGACTTCGTGGAGGTATACCTGGGCAGAGAGGTGGCCCCCAACTTTTTTGCCTGGGCTGTACCTGCTTCGGAAGGCCTGGCCAGGGTCGGTCTGGCAACAGATGAAAAAACAAACATTAAAGCTCTCCTGGACCGGCTCCTGGAGAGCAGATTCTCCAGGGAAGTAAAAAAAATAGGCACTGGAGTAATCCCCATAGGTCCTCCCCCCAGAACAGCGGCAGACCATGTTCTTCTGGTGGGTGATGCTGCAGGCCAGGTGAAGCCCACCTCTGGAGGCGGAATATACGTGGGGGTCAGCTGTGCCAAAATCGCAGGTGAGGTTGCTGCCGAATGTGCATTGGGAGGCAAGACCACATCCAGGGACCTTTCCGAATACGACAAACGCTGGCGTTCAATTTTCCACAGGGAACTGTTCTTCGGGCTCCAGGCCCACAGACTTTTATGTCAGCTCAATGACGAGCATCTAAACAGAATATTCAACTTACTTGATTCACCTAAGGTTATGGAAATATTCACCCGACATGGAGATATAGACTCCCCCAGCCTTCTGGTGAAGCAGCTTATTAAAGCCCCCCGGTTGTGGGGGAAAATATTGAATATTCTCCCCGTTCCTGCACACACCCTGCGCTCGGGTATATCACGTATCTTGAGTTAGTACACCACCCGGGCCCATTATGGGAAAACCATACTTACCTGAATAAGCTCAGTCCTGTTTTTTTTGCCACCCAGAAGAGCACCATACCTGCTATAAAAGCATAGCTCAGGTTTGTCAGCACCCCCACCACCGCTGTGACAATACTTATCAGATAGGAGTCTTTTTTCACCCCATGCTTCCCCAGCTCTATGGCCACAAATACCAGCAGAGCGCCGAAAATACCCCTGGGGACAATCTCCAGAAACTCAGGGCTGGAAAAAAACAGGGCCACCGGCAAAAGAATAATCCCGCTTATAATGTTGGAACCCCCTGTCCTGGCCCCGAACCGGTACTGTGCAGCAAGTCCTCCTGCACCGGTGCACATGGGGAACCCCCCAAAAGCACAGCCGCTCAGGTTCATCAAGCCTACTGTAACAGACAGTTTATCAGGTGATACCTCCCTTCCGCTGAGATCCGCCATTAAAAGCGACGTGGCAAGCAGCGCATTGGTGATGGTAAGCGGCACCTGGGGAATTACCAGAAGGTAGCTTCCGGTCAAGAATCCTTCCAAAGAGGGGATTATTATCCGGGGTATTCCCAGAAGCTGCACCTGGGGAGTACCGTATCTATAAATCCCTGCAGCAATCCCCACCACCAGTACAACCAGTGAAGAGACCTCAGGGATTTTCCACAATCTGGACAAAACAAAAAACCCGGCGATGATCCCCACCCCAACTGCAGCAAACACATAATCAACACTAATGAACCTGACGGAGGTGCGCAGCAGTATCAGGGCCAGCCCCAGCTGGATACCCCTGATAACGCTTCTGGGCACCTTCTGCTGGATGAACTTCATCCCCCCGCTCAGCCCCAGAACCAGAAAAAATACCCCCAGGAGCATCCCCGAGGCAGTAATCTGTGAGCTGCTCAGCCCTTCTGCAATAACCACAGCACCCACTGCTTTCATGGGCTCTACAGGAACAGGGAGCTTGAAGTAAAGCCCGGTAATAATATACCAGATGCTGAAAAAAAGCAGAATATGCCCCAAATTAAGCTCCGAAACAACCGCTGCTCCACACACTATGGGAATAAGAGTCCCGTAATCACCTACGGCACCTGCAGCCTCTTCCAGACTAAATCTGAAACCAGGCTGAACTCTGTCTTTATTTTGCCTGCACCGCCCGGCCATCGCCTATTTACCCTTTATAAAAAAGAATATAATTTATTCTATGCTCCATGAAAATATATTCCCGGAAAATAGGCTCCTGGAAAGAGATGGATATGGAATATATAAGCCCTAATGAGAATGCTGAACTATGCTCCGGAAAGAACGCAATTTACTTGACCCCAAACCCGGTCAGTTCCAGCTTGTACGGGTTCTCATCTGAATCATTGTTGTTTATGTCAAGATTTCGCCCCCTCTCCCCGGCAGCCTGGGGAGTAAATACTGCCTTAAATGAGGTGCTTCCACCCGGAGAAATGGTGTAACTGGTAGAAGAAAGGTCCAGACTAAAGTCAGACCTGTCACCTTTGGTCAGCAGTATATTTGTTATCTCCAGGTCCTCGGTTCCCTCGTTCTCTATATAGAAAAGCACTTTGCTACTGGAGCCCACCTGGACAGAACCAAAATCATAGGATGAACCGGAAGGATAACTGGTCTGCTCAACCCTGAGGTTTATATCAGGCACAGGGGAAGATGACCCGCTTCCCTCTACGGTAAAGGTATAGGGGTTTTCATCAGGGTCATTGTTCTTTATAGAAACCGTGGAGGATTTGCTGCCGGAACTGGTAGGGGCAAAACTAATGTCAAAATAGGTCCTTCCTCCCGGCTGTACAGTGGTGTCCATGGATGATGTGTCTATGCTGAACTGGCCGGTATCTCCGGAAGTTAGAGATATCTCTCCGATGGACAGGTCAGCAGTGCCGGTATTTTCTATGGTAAAGGTTGCGGTTGCAAAGCTATTAACTTCAACAGTGCCAAAGTCATAGGTCCCGGTTCCGCTGGGGATATTAGTACTTCCCTGCTTTACATTTATATCGCACACACCTGTTGAGCTTCCTGTACCAGAAAGGGAGAAGGAATAAGGGTCTTCATCCGGGTCATTGCTGCGGATGGTAAAGTCAGCAGACCTGGGGCCGTTGGCCTGAGGAACGAAGGTAACACTGAAGGACGTGCTGGAGCCCGGGGCCAGGGTAGATGACAACTCGGAAGTATCAACCTGAAAATCGCCTGTATCCCCTCCAGTCAGTCCGGCACTTTCTATTTGAAGGTCTTCAGTTCCGGTGTTTTCTATGCTGAAGCTGACAGGCGCACTCTGGTAGCCCACCTGCACAGTACCAAAATCGTAGCTTCCTCCGTTCTGGATTTCATTTGAGTCCTGCTTCAGGATAATGTCAGGCTCAGCGGTGCTCGTGCCATACGCATCCCCTTCAACGGTAATGGTATAGGGATTTTCATCTTCATCGTTATTGTCCAGTGACACCTGGGC
>JBMCUI010000089.1:0-8520 GCA_048622675.1 Spirochaetota bacterium
CAGCCATGGAGTCGAATCCGGTATCAGGACCGAGCGTCCGGAACATCTTTGTGTTGTTGTTCCTCAGTGCACCGATATGAAGCTGCATGGTCCAGCCTCTCTCAGCGTTCATGCAGCCTAACTCCACCATTACACCTGTTTTGAATTTCAGGGCTTCCTGGGTTGTAGGAGTTTTGCCCTGGAGCAGTTTGGTGAAAATCGATTGGACCTCCTGTTTGGTATAAGGTTCAGCAAAGGGCCGCACCAGTGCATGATCGGAAAGCCGGCAGCCGGTGTTATGAAAATACTGGTGCCTCTGGTCCAGGGCTGATATAAATGAGTGGTAGTTGTTTATGTTAATGGATGTGCTTTCAGCCAGCCTGTTGATGTACTCCTGGAACCTGGCGGGGTCTTCGACCATGAGCGCCCTGTCGGGCCGAAAGGTGGGGACTACCCTGGTGTCAAAATCTGGGTCCTGAGCTATCAACTGATGATGTCCAAGTGAATCAACCGGGTCGTCAGTTGTACAGATTGCCTTTACGTTCATCCTTTTTATAAGGGATTTGACCCTGAACTCCTCGGACTGCAGCATTTTGTTTGCTTTCGTATAAATTTCTTCTGCAGTCTCCGCACAGAGGAGTGTGTCGATATTAAAGTAGCGCAGCAGCTCCAGGTGGGTCCAGTGATAGAGGGGGTTCCCAATGGTGTGGGGGACTGTCCGGGCCCATGCCTGGAACTTTTCCCAGTCCTCAGCTTCACCTGTTACCAGCTGTTCTTCTACACCGTCGGTTCTCATAGCCCGCCACTTGTAGTGATCACCCCCGAGCCACATCTGGGTGAGAGTGTGGTATGAAGCGTTTTCTGCTATCTCCTGCGGGGGGATGTGGCAGTGATAATCATAGATGGGCATCGCCTCAGCATATTCGTGGTAGAGCTTTCCGGCTGTTTCTGTTTCCAGTAGAAAATCCTCAGTAATGAAGGTTTTCAACTGCTGCCTCCTGTTAGAAAAATCAGAATTGTATGATGTGCAATGACACCCTTTATATCAATTGTTCTAAAAATATATCGAAACAACCGGGCAGTCAAAGGGAGTTAAGAAGGACAGAAATCTCTGGGGGAATTATACTACAAAAGCCTATGTAAATGAAACCCTCCATGTTGGACTAAAGGTGCCATGAAACGGATACATTAAGGAATGTACTGCCTGGCCCGGCCCGTTGGAAAATTAGGTATGATTGGAGCTGCTCTAAAGGTTTTTCCTGTTGACAGTTGGCGTATGTTTTTTTAATAATGGTGCAATTAATAGAATAAAAGGATTGTTATGGAATTAACTAATTTATTCTCTCCATTCAAAATTGGTAATAAAATTTCCCCAAACAGGTTTGCAGTCCAGCCTATGGAATCCAATGATGCTGCAGAAGGTGGCAGGGTATCAGAGCGTGCATTGGAGCGATATAAAACACTTGCCAAAGGCGGCTGGGGCATAGTGAATGTGGAGGCCCTGTCCATTTCTGAAACCTCTATTGCAAGAATAAATGAAATGATTATCAAGCGGGATAACCTGCACGGATTTAAAAGACTTGTTGAAGAGTTCAAGAAAATCAATCCCCATTCTATTTTTATTTTTCAGATAAATCATTCGGGAAGGAATTCCGGAAAAGAGTTTTCCAGGAGGACATCTATTTGTCCTGTTTATGAAGAGGGTATGGAATACCTTGCCACACAGGAAATTGACCAGATCCAGAAGGACTTTATTCAGGGGGCTCTGTTATGCGAAGAAGCAGGTGCGGATGGGGTGGATTTCAAAATGTGCCACGGCTATTTCGGAAGTGAGCTCTTAAGACCTTGTAATACAAGGAATGATAAATGGGGTGGAACCTTTAACAATCGCACCAGGCTGCTCTGGGAAAGCATACCGGCAATAAGGAGCCAGCTTAAAAATAAAGATTTTTTAATAGGGTCCCGTATTTCCATGTTTGAGGGTATCCGGGGGGGATGCGGTACTTCCGGTCCAGACGAGATTATTGAAGATCTTTCAGAAATGCTGGAGGTGGTCCAGCTTATGGATAAGCTGGGTATGGACTTTGTAAATGTCTCCGCCGGTATCCCCGCATTAAATCCAGAAATAACCAGACCGAATAAAAGCAATTGGCGTAACTTCCTGAATCACTTCCGGTATACAAAAATAGTTAAGGAATTGAATACAGGAATGGCGGTAGTTGGTTCAGCCTACTCGGTTTTGAAGGAAGATGCCCCTTTTCTCGGAGAAGAAAACATCAGGAAAGGATACACAGATTTTGTCGGTTTCGGCAGGCAAAGCTTCGCCGATCCCCTCCTGCCCAAACGTATTAAGCGTGGTGAAAAAATCAATTGGTGCACCGCCTGTTCCGGATGCTCCCGGTTGATGATCGGTCAGAAGAATGACGGCTGCGTCATTTATAACGATTATTATAAGCAACTGTACAGAGAGCTACAGCATAAAAAGAAACAGTAAAAGCAGAAGAGTAATCCATAGCAGTATGGTTTTATTTCCTCTTATCAGAAGGTTCCAAATAAGCCGGGGATTTCCGGAAAAGGAGTTCTTTTGCTCGCTGCAGTACCAGAACGGAGGCGCCGATGGCCCCTGCATCCAATCCGAGGGAACTTCTTCTTATAGTAACAACAGAGAGAGGGTAAGTCATCGCCCGTTTTCGTGCTTTCTGCTGGAGCTTTTCTGTAAGTAATTTGCTCAAGCAGCCAACAGGCCCTCCAAGCACAACCAGCTCCGGGTTGAAGAGGTTAATCAGGTTCCCTACAGCGATACCCAGATACTCGGAGGCTTCATCAACTATTTGACCTGCCAGTGGGTCTCCCTGGTCAGCCGCCTCCAGAATATCCCGGGCATTGAGCATTTCGGGATGATTACCCGCCTTTGTATGCAGGCTGCTGGAGCGGTCTTCCCGGAGAAGTTCCCGTGCTCGTATTTCAAGCGCCTTTTCTGAGATGAGCTGCTGCAAGCAGCCGCGATTTCCGCACGGACAGGCAGGCCCTTCAGGAAGAATGGTAACGTGGCCAAGCTCACCTGTACTGGAATTGGCACCAAAGTACAGTTTGCCATCATGAATAATCCCCGCTGCCACTCCTGTACCGATGGAGATATAGATAAGCTCTCTAATTCCTTCTCCTGCTCCGTGCCAGAACTCGGCAAGCGCGCCGATTTTACTCCTGTTAACCACAAAAGCTTCCAGGCCAAGCGCCTTTTTTACCAGATCTTTTATGGGCACCTCAAACCAGCCGAGGTCCACAGCACTTTTAATAATGCCTGTTTTACTATCAACAAGCCCGGGTGTTCCTATTCCTATTGCAGGAAGAAGCCTGTCCGGAGGCAAATTTCTGGTAATATGTTCCACGCCGTTTTTTAGAGTGGCCAATGCTACTTGATAGTCGTTGCTTGGTATATGGATTGTTTCCTGATGCATAATTTCTGCATCAAGGTTGGTAATGACCAGGCTCCATTCATAATCGTACATGTAGGCTCCTATAGCAAATGCAGCATTGGGGTTGTATTTAAGGAGAACCGGTGGTCTGCCGCCGCTTGAATTGCCATAACCGACCTCTTCCACAAGACCAATTTGCAGAAGCTTTTCAACCAGAATAGAAATAGTAGCTCTACTGAGGCCGGTCTTTTTCGCAAGCTGTGCTCGTGATACCGTACGTTCACTTGAAAGAATATTGAATACACGTGTGCGGTTGATTTCTTTAAGGAGCTCAGGTTGACCGATTGTTTTTTTCATAGTTTTCGTAAGAATATACTATTGACGTGCATAATCTCCAACTGTAAAATTTTGTCAATATTATAAACAAACATGACAAATATTAATATTAACAAGGCAAAAAGGGCAAATATTTTTATGCAGCCGGGGGAGGAATATGAATCTTTATTAATTTTGTTGACGGAAGTTTTTCCATAATGTAAAATGATGAATAGCAAAGCTCCAGATTGTTGTGATGAAAAGACGGTTGTGATGAAAAAAGGAGGAAGTGTAAAAGTGGGATACAATGTGCGGGTAAAAGACATTGGTGTATTCTTCATCCCCATTTCAACCAGGATGATGCTCGTCTTTGGCAAACAAACCCTAACATCCGTGACCTGTCTCAGAGTCAGGATAGAAATTGAGAATGAAAAAGGAGCATCTGCATCGGGGTGGGGGGAGGTGCCTCTGAATATTCAGTGGTTGTGGCCCTCTTCTCTCTGCTATGAAAAGCGTATGGACCTTGTCAAAGAGATTGTTTTCAACCTGGCCGATTCCCTGGTTGGCTCAGAGCAAACCGGTCATGCGGTGGACTTAGGAAATTACATTCTGGAAACTCTTGTGCCGGATGTTACTCGTGAGCAGCATAATCACAGAGAAAAAAGGGAATATATACCATGGCTGGCCGCGCTTGCAGCAGCCTCAGCTTTCGATATAGCAGTTCACGATGCTTACGGTAATCTCCATAACACTCCTGTCTACAACACTTATAATGCAGAGTTCATGTCCCATGATCTTTCGTTTTATTTCCACGGGTACCAGGATGGGGCACGATTTCGGGGTAAATATCCGGAGGATTATCTGCTCAGGCCTTCTTCGGTGCGGCTGACGGCCTGGCATCTGGTCGGTGGAAAAGACCCTCTGGAGCCGGAGGAGTTAACCGGGGATGAACCGGATGATGGTTATCCTGTACTGTTGAAAGACTGGATCCGGAAGGACGGCTTGCGGTGCTTGAAGGTCAAACTGCTCGGTGCTGATCCTGAATGGGATTATAACCGGGTGGTTAGGGTAGGATGCATTGCTGCAGAAGAAGGGGTGTACTGGCTCTCCGTCGATTTTAACTGTACGGTAAGAGAACCTGGATATGTGGTAGAACTTCTGGACAGGCTTATGGTTGAGTGTCCCCGGATATATGGTATGTTGTTGTATGTAGAACAACCTTTTCCCTATGATTTTACCCACTATCCTATTGATGTACATGCAGTATCTGCACGCAAGCCGCTATTCATGGACGAAAGCTCATTTCAGTGGAGGAATGTCCCAAGGGGAATACAGCTGGGGTGGAGTGGTATTGCACTGAAGACATGCAAGACTCAGACAGGTTCCCTGTTCAGTGCGTGCCTGGCAAAGGAATACTGCCTGCCGGTAATGGTACAGGACCTCACCAACCCTATGCTTGCACAAATACCCCATCTGCTGTTAGCTGCTCATGTTGGAACCTATATGGGGGTGGAAACCAACTCAATGCAGTTTTATCCGGAAGCATCAAAACCGGAAGCTTCAGTGCATCCGGGTATATATCAACGCAAAGGAGGTTTTGTACATCTTTCCTCACTTACCGGCCCTGGCTTTGGATACCGGATTGATGAAATAAACAGAGAACTCCCTCCCCGTGCGGAAAAAATGGTAGATAATAAATCCTTATCAATAAAATTACAGGCAGGAAAGTGAGGGTGTATGTATTTGAGCGGATTTACCGATGAAGCTGCATCGGGTATCGATAAGCAAATTCAGGCCTGCAAAGAACTGGGGTGGAAATGGATTGACCTCAGGGCTGTGGAGGGTGAAAATATTACCAATGTATCTGATGAAAAATTCGATGAAGTATGCACTAAGCTTTGGGAAGCTGGAATCGGGGTGAGCAGTTTCGGCAGTGAGATTGCCAACTGGGGAAGAAAAATCAGCGAACCACCTGATCGGGATTACCAGGAGTTGAAATGGGCGGTTCCACGAATGCACCGGCTGGGAGTGAAGATGATACGCATCATGAGTTACAATGCTCCCCAAGGCCGGGTGGGGGAGCATCCTGAGATCGAAAAGGAAATCATTAAACGGCTGAAGGAGATGGTGAGGATGGCTGAAGGCGAAGGGATAGTGTGTGTGCACGAGAACTGTGAGACCTGGGGCGGTCAGAGCCCGGAGCATACCCGTCTGCTCCTGGACCGGATTGATTCAACTTCCTTCAAGCTTGCTTTCGATACAGGCAATCCCTTTGCCATTCCTGACAGAAGTGTCAGGGGCCCCTTCCCATATCAGGATGCACTCCAATTTTACCGGGAGGTGAGCGCCCATGTTGCCCATGTGCACATTAAAGACGGGAGGATGGAGGGGGATAATCCGGTCTACACCTTTCCCGGTGAAGGTGACTGCAGGGTGCCCGAGATACTGGCCGAGATGCATGAAAATGGATACCAGGGAGGATTTTCCATCGAACCACATATTGCAGTGGTATTTCACGATCCGTCCATAATCGCCTCTGAAGAGTATAGATGGGACACTTTTATTGAATACGGGCGCCGGACGGAGAGGTTGATTAATCAAGCAGGATATGGCTGGTAATTTCGAGCATCCAGATACATACCGTAATAAAAATTTTTTTATAAGGAGGAGGTAAAAATGAAAAAACTGCTTATCATCCCTTTGATGCTTCTAATTGTGCCAGGACTGGTGCTTGCAGAAGGCAAAAAGGAAGCAGAGGAGGCAAAGTATGAATGGCAGCCCAGGAAACCGGTAAACCTGATCGTTCCCTGGGGTGCAGGTGGGTCGACAGACAGGTCTTCACGTGTAACCGCAGATATCGTATCAGATGAGTTAGGCGTGGAGATCGTTGTGGTCAATCAGCCGGGTTCCTCCGGGGCTGTGGGTACCAAGGCATGCCTTGATGCTCAAAGAGACGGGTTGACCTGGACTGCTGGTGCAGTAAAGGACCTGGGAGTATACAAGGTGCAGGGACTGCTCGATACCACCCTGGATGACTGGAATCTGTATCTGAATGTGGCTATGCCCTGTGTGGTTTCCGTACATCCGGATACTCCGTACCAGGATTTTGGTGAACTGCTTGACGCTTTCAAAGCAAACCCGGGTGAGATAAAAGTAGCTACTGCAGGGGTAAACTCCTCGGGACATACTGCTATAGAGCAGATCAAGAAGTATACCGGTATAGAGTATACCCATGTCACCTATGACGGCGGCAATCCGGCTGTGGTGGCAACAGTTGGCGGTGAATGTCCTGTAGTACCCCAGCTTTCTGTAGAAGAGGTGGACATGATTAAAGCCGGAAAGCTGAGACCTCTTGCAGTATTGGCTGACAGTCCGCTTGAAATAGCCGGTTATGATAAGACCGTACCCTCTATTAAAAAATGGATTCCTGAGTTTGAAACTGCACCGATCTATTTCGGCCTTTTCGTGCCAAAAGGGGTGCCCGACAAAGCCGTAAATACCCTCAATACAATCTGGGAGAATGTAGTCATGGAATCCGACAAGCTCAGAGAATGGGCTGCAAACAATGCGGTTGTGTTCGATCCTGCCTATGGTGAAGAAGCTGTTGATAAATCATTCCCCATGGTCCAGCTCGACGCCTGGCTGAAATATGAAGCCGGCGATACGGTGATGAAACCGACCGAAGTTGGCATCCCAAGACCTGAGTAAGCTCAGAGCAAATCTTGCAGAACTCCCCCCTTCAGGGGGAGTTCCATGTTATTCACAAGGAGCAGGTTTGAACCATGGAAGAAAAAGATATGCCGAAAGCTGATTTCGTAACGTCAATTGTGTTAATTGCGTTTGCGATCGGTGTTATATGGATGTCAATTGAAATGCCCAGGCTTGAGCATAGAAATATCAATCCATGGTCAATACCTGGTCTGGTTCCCGGTATCCTGGGGGTAATTATACTTGTTCTGGGTATTACACTGCTTATTCGTTCCATCAAACAAAAGGGCCATCTTATTGGAATTACTAAAAATAAAACTGGAAACTGGTTTCGCAAGCCATCAACCATAAGAACGGGACTCACCCTTCTGCTGACTCTGGGATACGCATGGGGACTTATAGGAAGACTTCCTTATCCGGTTGCTACATTCATGTTCGTAACTTCGTTTATTATTATTTTTGAATACAATCGAAAAGAGAGCAGTAAGAAGAAAATAAAACGAGTTTTAATTGCAGTAGCGACTGGAGCTTTTTCTTCAGCTGTAGTTTCGGTGGTCTTTTATTATGTATTTCTGGTCAGACTACCATAAAAGGAGCTGGTATGTTTAAAGGACTGTTAATGTTTTTTGATGCCCTGGAAGGGTATATGACTCCAATGACATTCTTTAATGTACTGTGGGCTACTCAACTGGGGATCCTCGTAGGAATGCTGCCCGGGCTTACCGCTACCATGGGAATAGCATTGCTTACCACACTGACCTTTAAAATGCCGGCATCCGATGCGATATTGATTCTTATTTGTATGTATGTTGGAGCTATCTATGGGGGAAGCCGGAGTGCTATACTGTTAAATATTCCTGGTACACCGGCAAATGCTGCAACAGCATTGGATGGGCACCCTCTTGCACGGAGTGGATTTGCTGGAAGGGCTATAGGTATTGGCACCACCGGTTCGTTTCTGGGATCAATTATCGGAATAATCTGCCTGGCGGTTTTTACACCGATTATAGGTAATTTTGCATTAAAGTTCCAGTCATTTGAGTTTTTTGCTCTCGCCATATTCGGGGTGGTTATCTGCGGCAACCTTACTGCACCAAAGGAC
>JBMCUI010000090.1:0-8516 GCA_048622675.1 Spirochaetota bacterium
GGGTTCAGCACTTCAACCATCTGGGAGAATATTTGTCTGTAAGGTGTATATGATGCATATTCCCGTTTCCACTTACCGGCTCCAGCTTAACCAGGACTTCGGTTTTAAAGATGCAGCCGGAATTGTTCCCTACCTTCACTGGCTGGGGATTTCAGATGTGTACCTGTCCCCTGTGCTTTCGGCCAGAAAAGGGAGCAGTCATGGATATGATGTTGTCGATCCCCGGGAATTAAACCCCGAGCTGGGCACCATGGAGGATTTTGGAGTGCTTGCTGATACTGCTGACCGTCATCGGATGCATCTGATTGCTGATACCGTACCAAACCATATGGCCTTTGATTCTCAGAATACCATGCTCATGGATGTGCTGGAAAAGGGAGACCGTTCAGACTACTTCCATTATTTTGACATCCAGTGGGACCATCACCTTCAACAGCTTAAGGGGAAACTTATGGCCCCGGTCCTGGGGGACCAGGTGGATGCATGCCTGTCCCGGGGGGGAATTGCTCTGGTGTACGCAGGGTCAGGCTTCAGCTTCAACTATTACTCGCACAGACTCCCTGCAAGCGTTTTTACCTACCGGGAAATACTTTCTGAAATCATGCCCGGCAGCACCTCTGACCGCAGCTGCCGGTACGCAGAGGGCGGCTTTTCCTGCCGGGAAAAGCTGAAGTCTGTACTGGAGCTGGCAGAACAGGTTGAAAACAGTGGTTTGTCCGGGTTTCAAAAAAAAGCTGAACAGGTAAAAAAGGAGCTGTGGGAGCTTTACTGCAGGAACACCGGAATAAAAGAAATTATAGACCGGAGAACAGAACATTTCAACCACTCCCCCTTCCGGATGAAAGAGCTCCTGTCCAGGCAGTTTTTCAGGCTGTGTTTCTGGAAACAAGCCCTGAATACCATCAATTACCGCAGGTTCTTCGATATCAATGACCTTATCTGTATAAATGTGGAAAAAGACCAGGTATTCAACCATACCCACCAGCTTTTATTTCACCTGGTCGAACAGCACAAGCTCAAAGGACTGAGGATAGACCACATAGACGGACTCCATGACCCCGCAGAGTACCTCCGCCGGCTGAGAACAAGGTGCCCCGATATATATGTGATAACAGAAAAGATACTGGGCTGGGAAGAACAGCTTCCTGAAGAATGGCCTGCCCAGGGCACTACCGGGTATGATTTTCTCAATTATGTTAATGGAGTTTTCTGCAGAAAAGAAAACCAGCAGAAGCTCAGCAGGGTATATACCAGTTTTACCGGCAGCAGAGCCTCCTTCAGCACAACCCTTTACCGGAACAAGAAGCTGATAGCCGAAAAGTATCTCGCCGGCGATGTGGAGAATCTGGCACACCAGGCTTTGTCTGTACTCGAACAGGTGGAGCGCAACCAGGGAAATAATTCCAGGTGCAGTGTTGACAGGATGGAAAAAGCACTGGTGGAAGTGGCATCGTGCTTCCCGGTGTATAGAACCTACATAAGCCAGCATTCCTGCACCCAGCAGGACAGGAAATACATCAAAAAAGCTGTAACTATGTCCCTGCAGAAAGCCCCCTCACTCCTTCAGGCCATTAAGGCGGTGGAAAAACTTTTACTGTGCAAACAAAGGCCCGCCCCGGGGCAGGTGCAGTTTATCATGAAATTCCAGGAGTTTACCGGTCCGCTTATGGCCAAGGGGTTCGAAGATACTACCCTGTATGTATACAACAGGCTGACGTCGCTGAATGAGGTGGGAGGCTTCCCTGACCGGTTCGGAGTAGCCCTTGCACAATTTCACCGGTTCCTGCAGGACCGTACTCTGAGACAGCCTAATTCCATGAATGCACTCTCCACTCATGACACCAAGCGAGGCGAAGATGCAAGGGCAAGGATAAATGTGCTTTCAGAAATCCCCGATCATTGGGGAAAAAAGCTCACATACTGGAGCAGCATCAACCGCCGGTATAAAAAAACGCTCAACGGCAAACTCTCACCTGATAGTAACGAAGAGTACCTGCTGTACCAGACCCTGGTGGGAACGTTTCCCTTTTATATTATCAACTGCCAGGGGCATTCTTCACTGGATTTTTTCAGGGACTGCTGTTCCACCGGGAAATTTTCGGACAAAAACAACCATCAACCTTATCACAGAAACTATCAGGTGTTTGTCAAGCGAGTTCAGGACTACCTGGTAAAAGCCCTCAGGGAAGCAAAAGTCAACTCCTGCTGGGACCAGCCTGATTCGGAATATGAGGCCTCAGCAGCAGAATTTGTGGAAAGAATACTTACAGCTCAAAACCAGGAAAAAAAAGCGGCTGAAGGAAGCCCGAAACAAACTCCACCGAAGGAGAAACCGCCTGAACAAAGCAATTTATTTTTACAGGACTTAATACCTTTTACCAGAAAAATAGCTTATTGCGGGGCATGCAACTCTCTCTCACAGAAACTGATTAAACTTGCAGCACCTGGAGTACCCGATATCTATCAGGGCTCGGAGCTGTGGAACTTAACCCTGGTAGATCCGGATAACAGACAGCCGGTAGACTATCACTACAGGAGGGCTCTGGGTGAAGAAATTCAAAACCAGGAAAAACGTCGAGGAAAGAAAGCACTGGCTGAGCATCTTTTTTCCGAGCTGAACAGCATAGAAGCAGAAAACGGGAAGATAAAACTGTATGTGGTACACCAAACCCTGCAGACAAGAAAAAATCTCAGAGATGTTTTCCAGAAAGGAGCATATATTCCGCTGCCCATCCTGGGAAAGCTTAAAAACCACCTGGTATGCTTTTCAAGATGTTTCGAGGGGAAATGGGGAATTGCAGTTGCACCCAGATTCTTTACCGCTCTTATAGCGGAGAGCACTCGAAAAGAAAATAGGAGCAAAGAAAACCGGCATTCCAAAACCGGATTTACTTTTAAAAAAGGTGTATGGTCCGGCACTTGCATCAAACTTCCTGAGAATGCACCCGGCATGTGGAGGGATATTTATACAGACACCATAATCAAAACCGACCAGTTGATTCGGGTGGAAGAAGTACTGGAGAGTTTCCCGGTAAGTTTTTTGGTCTCAGAATAGCAGTTATAATTTCAATTGTATCCAGCTTATCAAGGTGGAAAAATCATATGAAAAAGAGAAAAAGCGGCGTTCTGCTGCACATAACTTCCCTTGCTTCACCATTCGGCATAGGAGACCTGGGTCCGGATGCCCACAGCACAGCAGAGTTTCTTTACCGGGCCGGCCAGAGCCTGTGGCAGACCCTGCCTCTAAATCCTACCAGCACCAAATACGGTAATTCACCATACAGCAGCATATCAGCTTTCGCAGGAAACCCTGTTATGATCAGTCCCCGTGTTCTGTGCAGAGAAGGTCTTCTATCCGAACAGGATATAAAACCAGTCCCGGACTTTAATGAGCACAGGGTGGACTACCCTGCAGTTGAGGATTACAAACAGTGCCTGCTGGAAAAAGCTTTCTGCAGGTTCAGCTCACATTTAAAAAATCCAGGGACAAAACAGGCTTACCATTTCCAGGAGTTCTGTGTGCAGAACCAATGGTGGCTGGAGAACTTTTCTATGTTCGGGGCCCTGAAGGCCCACTTTAACCACAGGCCCTGGAACCAGTGGACGGACTCCATCAAAAACAGGAACTCCCGAGCACTCAGGGAGGCGAAAAAAGAGCTTGGAGAGGCTGTACGGAAGCAAAAGTTCCTGCAGTATATATTTTACACTCAGTGGCAGGATTTGAAATCGGCATGCACCCGCTTGGGCATCCAGCTTATTGGAGATATCCCACTGTACGTCAACTACGACAGTGCTGATGTATGGGCGCATCCCCACATATTCAAGCTGGATACAAACAAAGCACCCTCTGCTGTGGCAGGGGTCCCTCCGGATTACTTCAGCTCCACCGGACAGCTGTGGAACAACCCGGTGTACAACTGGGAAGCCAGTAAAAAGCAGAATTACCGGTGGTGGATACAGCGTATAGCCCATAACCTCAGACTTTTCCACCTGGTGAGACTGGACCATTTCCGGGGGCTTTCCCGGTACTGGGAAGTTCCGGCAGGTCAAACCACAGCACAAAACGGCACCTGGGCGGACGGTCCGAAGGACGACTTTTTTCACGCCCTGCTGGGGCATTTTCCCTGCCTTCCACTAATTGCAGAAGACCTGGGAGAAATAACTGCAGATGTACGGGAACTGCGAGACCGCTTCGGGCTGCCAGGGATGAGGGTGCTGCAGTTTGCATTCAGCTGCGATGAAGGCGCTGATTACCACAAACCGCACAATTATACCCCCAACTGTGTTGCCTACACCGGCACCCATGACAACGACACCCTCATGGGATGGTACCGTAAAGGAGCTGCAGGGAAAGGTCCAGGAAAACCCGCCCATACCACCAGAAAAACAGGACATGAAAAAACTATTGCAAATGCTCTCAATTATATGGGCTCCCGGGTTCCCCGGAACCGTCTTCACTGGGAGCTTATCCGCCTTGTTATGATGTCCTGTGCCGGGTGGGTCATTTTCCCTCTCCAGGACATTCTGGGCCTGGGTGAAGAAGCCCGAATGAACCGCCCCGGCATTCCTGAGGGAAACTGGGAGTGGAGGGTTTCAGCCTCCCACCTCACATCAGAGACAGCCCGGACCTTTAAACATCTCACCGAAACATACGGCCGAAAAAAAGGGGACAGGCTGCTTTTTCCATGATGCTCTTTTTCACACCTTTGATGTACTATTATAAGCAAATCTTCCTATATATCTTTGACAACTTTCACCTGTGAGATTATGTATATTAATGAAATGGAGCAGTAAATTTCAAGGAGGCAAGAAATGATTGAAGTAAAGAAGATGAATGAGAATGAGTATGAAGTGGAGGTCAGTGAAGGAGGCACAAAATCAGTACACCAGGTAACAGTTGATGATGGCTACTACAATAAACTCACCGGGGGCAGGATATCCAGAGAAGAACTAATAAAAAAATCATTCCAGTTTTTACTGGAGAGGGAATCAAAAGAATCGATTCTCTCCCGGTTCAATTTAAAGGTCATCAACAGGTATTTTCCTGAGTACGAAAAAAAGATCAAGCAGTGAAAAAGAGGGACGGTTCCCCTGTAGGAAAGGGACCGTCCCCTTGGAGGATATAACCTATCAGGGTACTAAAAAAAAGCAGCCTGTCCCCTTTTTTTCAAAACAGGCCTCTCCTGCGGCATTCCTGTAAAAACTGATGGTAAATGTCATCGTACTTTTTGCTTATTTCCGGTTCAGGTTCGATGGTGCAGTCCAGCTCGGTCATATGTTCAATGGCCTGATTAAGGTTCTGGTAATATACCCCGGCTGCCGCTATGATAGCTGAACCGAACGCTGTCTCCACTACTCTGGCCCTGCAGATATTTTTTTTAAGGATGTTGGCCCTTATGTGCATCCAGGGCATGCTGTAGGCGCCTCCCCCCATGGAAAACACCCTTTCATTCACCTGATAGCCGATTTTCTGGATTTTCTGGTAAATCATTCTTTCAACGAACGATATCCCTTCCAGAAAAGCTTTGAACATCTGTACCGGGGTCGTAAGGCTCATATTTATAAACCCTGATGCATCCATATTCAGAAATGGAAATTTTTCGCTTTTCCGGACCAGCGGATAAACCAGCCCTCCAGTAGGAGAAAAATCTTCTACCTTACGGTCATACTCTTTGAGCCTGTCGCCGAAATACGCTTTCAGTCCCTCTCCGCCGGTATTGCTTGCTGCTCCGGGGAGCCAGAACCCCTGGGGGTGCCGGTGGGCATATAAAAGACCTTCCGGGTCAGAAATAAACTGTGAGGCTATCCCCCGTATGCCCAGCACTGTACCCAGGGTGGTATTCCAGTCACCCACCTGTTTTGCTCCACTGGAGTAAAAGCTGGTAGTCGAATCCGTTGCACCTGCCACTATTTTAACCGGATAGTCAACTCCGAAGTCCTGTGCCAATTCCTTTTTCAGCTCACCGGTAACATCTCCGGTTTTTACTACCCGGGGGAGCTTGTCCTGAGGTATTCCCAATTTGGAGGATATGGACGATGGCCACCGGTATTGTTTCAGGTCATAGCCGGTTTTCACCGCATTTGAAAAGTCTGTAGTATCAAAATCACCTGATATGAGACCTCTCAAATAATCTGCTGCGTGTATAAATTTATGGGTTTTTTCAAAAAGCTCCGGCATGTTGTTTTTTATCCATAGGATTTTGGAAAGCGCGAAAGAAGGCTTTACGTTTATTCCTGTGTGTTCCTTGATATAGGAGGATTCTTGCTGAGCCCGGATGTCGTTGTGGAGCAGTGCGTGATGAAGGGGACGATGGTCGGGACCCACAGCCAGGATGGTCCCGGATGTGGAGTCAACGCAAATACCCATGAGGTGGCAGCTTCTGCAGCACCCGAGAATACTCCTCAGCACTGCAAACAGCGCCGGTTCCCACTCCCTGGGGTCCTGCTCGGAGATTTTTTCATCCTTGCTTTCCACAAAGCTTTTGTGCACCTCCTCGGTTTCAGAGCGGACCACCTCTCCTTTCTGGTCAGCAACAATGGCCCTCATTCCGGTTGTACCCAGGTCTATACCCAGAAAGACCGGTTTTTTACCCATATCGTACCTTTCTATGTTTTATTCTGTCAGAACTAGTAGACCCTGTACCTTCTGTATCCCTCTCTTTTCTGAAAAATGTTAATGAGGAGAAGACCAAAAATAAATCCGCCTATATGGGCATACCAGGCTACATTCGCAGCCCCTCCCCCCAGACTGGACAGCAGCTGCATAAAGAACCATATACCAATAAATAGTCCGGCAGGTACACTCACCACAGTTATAAAGATGAAAATGAACAGAAGGGTCTTAATCCTGGCCCTGGGAAATTTCACTATGTATGCGCCCAGAACAGCAGAAACCGCTCCACTGGCCCCAATTATGGGCACAGCGGAGGATGTATTGGTAAGGATTTGGACCAGAGAAGCAGCCACGCCACCAGCAAGAAAGAAAATTAAAAATTTAAAGTGGCCCACTACATCCTCAATATTGTTTCCAAAAATCCATAAAAACCACATATTTCCCAGCAGATGAAAAAAAGAGCCATGAAGGAAAAGAGAGGTTATAAGGTTTCCATAGGGACCCAGTGGAACAGTGGGGTTTATGTCCACCCCGTGAGTAATCTCGTATGGCACCAGTCCCCAGCTGGCCACGAAGTGTCCCCTGGCCCTTCCCATGGACAGCTCAATAAAAAAAATTATGCAGTTGGTGACAATAATCAAAATGGTCATGTATGGGAAAGTCCTGGTAGGGTTCTGGTCTTTTAAAGGAAAAAACATATCAGGTTCCTTAATAAACTTTTTGGTGAAGAAGAATTTGGCTTATTATATTAATTAAACCTGGATAAATAGTCAACTCTGTTACAAATGGAGGAAAAAATGCCAACAACCGTGACCACCACCTGGAGTGAAGGTATGTGTTTTGATTCACAGGTCTCCGGCCATAAAGTAACCCTCGATTCTGCCCAAGAGTTCGGCGGAAAAGACAGAGGGCCCAGACCAAAGCCTCTGCTTCTCACTGCTCTTACCGGATGCACCGGTATGGATGTAATTTCCATCCTGGGCAAAATGAAAATAACCCCGCAGAGCTTCCAGGTCACAGCCCATGCCCAAGCCTCTGAAGAGCATCCCAAAGTATACACCAGCATCCATCTGACCTATGAATTCAAAGGCGAAGACCTTCCCTATGACAAGTTGAAAAAGGCAGTGGACCTTTCCCAGCAGAAGTACTGTGGAGTAAGCGCCATGCTTAAAAAAGCCTGCAAACTGACCTATGAAATAAAAACAGAGTAACGAACGCTACTGTTTCAAAACTCTGTCCCGTTCTTTCAGCAGTGAATCAATTTCCTTTTCCGATTTCAGGACTTCGAACTCAATGTCAATGGGATAGGATGACTGGGCATCCAGGAACGGAAGTTTTCCCTGCTCTCTCAGCACCCCCCTGCCCAGAGGTGGTGCAGTTCCGGGCTCCAATCCCAGGACATAAAACCCTTTCCGGGGCATTTTCCATTCTGTTAGACAGGGAAGCTGGTTGAGGTTGAACCTCAACACCACTCCAAGTGCTTTCCCCTGAGTTTTGGGGTTTACCAGACCCATAAATGTGCTCCCGTCCTCGCCTGCTTTCAGTGTATGGAAAAACACCTTCTCCTGGTAGCCCCGGACGGGCTCGGGAACCTCCATGCACTGCTCCACTCCCCGGTCCTTTTCTGCCTGCTGGTCCCTTGGTTCGGTTTTCTCGACAGGCCCCACGATTTGAGCGGAAGGGCTGAGAAGAGGAAATCCAAAATTAAAATGATAAAGCATTAAAAGGGGCTGAGGCTCAAACCCGTGGTTGTATACCAGGTCCTTCAAAATGAACTTTTTCCACCCCATCCTGGTTTCCACTGTCCTGGTAAGAGAAACATTTTCGGCCATGGCTTTTGCTTCTCTCATTTTCCCCTTCAGGGTTATAACAAACTGGTCCCCCTCCCAGTACTGGTCCACCC
>JBMCUI010000091.1:0-8455 GCA_048622675.1 Spirochaetota bacterium
GTCCTGAGCACATCCAGCAGTATATCAGAGCTGAACCTCCGCATATGGTACTGGCATACTGCAATGCACCTGGTTTGGGGCGGAAAACGATTCAGTTTTGATTCATATTCTATGAGTTTTTCAGAGCCGGATACATTGGCCAGTGCCCAGCTCATCTCCCCGGTCACCCGGAGGGCGGAATAGCCTTTTTCCAGAGCATTGGCTGTTTTTTTCTTAAGGAGTTCAATCATACGGTCCGGGTCAAAACTGCCTTCTTTTACATAGGTCTCACGGGAGGTGAGGATTTCAAGCTGTCCGCGTTCAGCAAGTGAATCAGTATCCAGATCGTAGTCTTTCAGGTAGCTGCGGATAACTTCAGCCCGATGGGAGTCAATGATATATAACACTTTCTGGCCGTTTTTTATCCCTTCTGCTATAAAAGGAGAAAGGACCAGCCGGTGTTCCTTTTCTGTGGAGTAAAGGCAGCAGAGGTGCCGGACCGGCTCCAGGGTTTTGAGTGTTTCGGTTAAGTTTTTGAATACATATTTATTCATACTTTACCGATTTCCTCGATGTTATTACCAGCAAGTGATATTTTAATATTTAGCCAGTTTTGCGCTGGTAGTAATTAATATAGCCTAATTATAAATGATTTCAAGACAATATTGATTCCAATTAATTCTTTTCACTGGTTTATGAGAAAATGTACCACCAATGTAAAATTAGGACATCTGCCATAGAAAACCTTGACAAAAACACCTTTTTATGTTAAGCAATTGGTTAATATGAAGAAGTCTCTAGAAGAAAAGCAAAAGGTAAAGACCTGTATCGAGAATGCAGCAATTGAGGTACTGTTGGAACGAGGCTACAGGGGCACCACGGTTCGCGAAATTGCCAGAAAAGCAAACATGACCAACGGCAATATCTATTTTTATTACCCCAGCAAGGAAAAGCTGTATGAATCAATTGTTGAGCCTGCTTACCGGGAATTGAAACAACTTATTCAGTCCGGCCAGCGGATGATTTTGCAAACAAATCGGCTGGACCCTTCTCTGCTTCAATTTAATTACCAAAAAGCAGCCCACCTGTTCGGCAAATACAGAAAAAATATTTTAGTGCTGTTCACCAGCAATGTGGGAACCAGGTATCAGCCGGCATACCAAAACCTGATTGATGAGATGAGCGAGCTTATCTATGAAATTGCACAGTCGCTTGCTGTCAGAAAAAATAAAAGGGTTCTGAAAGAACGTTTCTATTTCAGGCTGCTGGGGGTGTACTGGGTGGAAGGATTCCTGGAAATAGTGCGCAATTTTCAGGATGAGAGATGGGCCCGGCAGATGCTCTACGACTATGTGGAGGTAATTTTTGCCGGACTTGATAAATCAATCGGGTAAGAGTGGTGTGATTCTGTTATAGAGCCCTGCGGTTCCAATACTGCAGAGGCTGTTTTTTTGAAATTATATTGAGCAATTGCTTAATATAAATTACAAAACCAGTTCGAAAGGGGGCATCAAATGCACAAGGCTATAGCTTTTATGGGAATGCTGGTTATTTTAGTGGCAGTTATACTTTCAGGCTGCACTATGGACCCTGAAGCCCAAAGCGGTGGAGTCACCCAGCAACTCAAAGAAGCAATATATGTATCCTATTATCCCATATCAGCCTACTTTGCTGACAAGTCAGTATACGGGGTTGCTGTTAGTTCAACCAGTCCTGACAGCGGTGACTGGGCCTATATATTTCAGTACACCTCATTTACTGCAGAGGCCATTGATTATACCATAAGCGGCACTCTTTCCCTGGAGGGTACGGTTTCGGGTGATACAGTGACCATGGACCTGGATGGTACTCTTAGCCTCGATGGTGGTCCTGTTTCTGATATCAGCTTCAACCTTTCAGCAGAAGCGCCCTGGGATAGTGTCAATCAGACAGTTGCGGATGATCCCACATCGTTGAGCGGTACGGTTACGGTGGACGGGACGGTATATAATATTGCGGACTTCGGATTGCTGGACGAAGATGAGGGAGATATGCAGATTACCCAGGGGGTGCAGTTACTGGAAAATATGGAAGGAGCCATGGGGTATGTACAGGTTGCTGTGGGCCCTTCTGGTGATGCGGTGGTGGTATGGGTAAAAGCCTCCAGTGATTTACTGGTATTGTATGAAGACAAAAACAATCTGGAAGGAGACATCTATGCAGCTGCGTACTCTGCGGATACGGGCCAGTGGTCTGATCCCGCTATGGTCTCCAATACAGCTCAAAACGATGCAGCTCTTCCCCGGGCTGTCATTGATGACAGCGGGAATGGCTTTGTGGTATGGGTGGAAGGGCGATATACTGAACAGAGTTCTGGTTCTTCAATGGAATGTTACGAGCGTGTCTGTGCACGGCGGTACCGGGCAGGCTCCTGGGAGAGCATTGTGCAGGTTAATGAGAATACATATACAGAAGGAATAGACGAGCCGGGCGTTTATAATCCCAGGGTGTCGGTGGACCCGGACGGCAGTGCCGTGTTTGTCTGGCAGCAGCGAATAACCAATGCTGACCAGAACATCTATGCACGCTGCTTTGACCCTGATATTGACACCTGGCCCTCTATAAGCAATCAGGCAGAACCTGTTTGCCAGAATGACAGCACCTGGGGATATGCGGATAGTCCCCGGGTAGGCTTTGACCGCTCCACCGGGAAAGCGCTGGTGGTGTGGGCCCAGCATAACAGTGACAGCTCCACTACAGCAGGACATGATATACATGTAATACGCTCAATTGCTTACGATCCATCAAACGGCTGGTCGGCCGCCATTGATGACCTCTCTGACACTACCAGGAATGCTGCAAACCCTGCTCTGGCCTGGTACGGCAGCCGGAAGGCTGTGGTGGTATGGGAGCAGGACGATATATCTGATGCGTCAAACCACACCAACAGCATCTATGCAACCCAGTACCAGAGCGGGCTCTGGGGGGCACAGCTGAAACTCTCCGACCTGAGTGGTGCACCTTCTACCGTCATAGCCCAGGAAGCATCAGTGGGGGCGCATCCCGGCTCCGGCGCCATTGTGGCGGCATGGCACCGGGTGGACACCAGCACTGAATCCACTGATCCCTCATACCTGGGGGTGTACGGAGCCCGGTTCAATGAAAGTTCATGGGAAGCCAGGCAGCTGATATATGCCGGAAGCGGCGGAGATTACAACGTGGGGGCGTACTGGCCCCAGGTAGAGGTAGATGCAGGAGGCAATGGGGTTCTTCTGTGCAGCGATATCACCATTGACGTTACTATGGGGACTGACTTTCAAAACACCTATCACTCGGTTGTGTATACTGAAGGAAGCGGCTGGGGTGCCGGAAAGCAGGTTTCCTCTGAGATGCCTTTTGACCCTGGTACAAGCTCTGAACACAACCTCTCATCATTGGCTATTGATGCAAATAACAATGCATTCACCGGGTGGCCTCAATGGGACGGAGAATACATGAGCATGTACGTGTACCGGTTTTCCTATTGAGGGGTGGTCCGATAGTAACAAACCAATCCACCTTTTTCCGGCAGTTTCCACAGCCTCAGAACAGGAGAGATGCTTCAGCGTTTCCTGCTCAAAATACCGGGCTGAAGGCGGTCAATAAGCTGTGTATAGCTTCTGTCCAGTGGTTGTACAGAAAGGAGCTGGCCTTGTGGAGGTGCAGGGGCTGAAAGGCCTGGTTCAAGCTGGCTGAAGAACTCGAAGGGGATACCGTAGTGTTCGCTGAGGTAATGTACGGATTGTTCTGTCAGCCTGGCTCCATGGTACTGGACCAGGTTTCTGATCAGGCGCTGGGCGGTCTGCTGGACATTGTCTTCCACATCCTGGACCATCCGGGCTGCCCATCTTGCTCTGGTTCCGGCTGTGAGACCGGTACCCAGCGCTGCCAGGTTGGGGGCATTGGAGCTTTCTATGGCATACCGTGTCTCGGGTCTGTACAGGTTTATATGCTGGTCCAGAAGGTGGGCCAGCTCCACTGCTGTATTCTTATAGTCCTCTGATGATAGATTATAGTCAAATACCCACGGCAGACCATTGGAGCTGCTCTCAGGGCTGGTTTCTGCCAGGGCATGCTTGAGGAGGTGGTAGGCCCGCACCCCGATCTGCTGACTGCTGTTCTCAGAAAGGCTGATTTTCCTTTCCACTATTCTGATTCCTGGGCCGGACATTCCAGGAGAAAGTATTTTCAGGGGAAGCTCCTTCCTGCTGAACAGCCGTCGGTACCGATCGCCGGCTTTTTTCAGCTCATCATATTTTCTTGCCAGGGCCTGGTTTGACCTTAGAAGGTAGCGGTAAAAGCTTACTGCTTTTTTAAAAATGATAAACTCCTGTGCAACCGTATCTGTGGTCCGGGTTTTGCGGAAAATCGATCCGGTAGCGGCTCCTTCCAGTTCTTTTCGGACCTTTTCCATGGCTTTCAATACCTTTGAGTACAATTGGGGTGCAGGGGCAACCGGAGGCAGAACAGCCGGTATCTGCCTGACATATTCGCTTTTTCTCAGGACCAGGGCCAGCTGCCGCAGCCTGCTGTTGCGAATGTAGGCGGCGGTTCTGTATTCACGCCGGGCTTTTTCCAGCTCAGAGGATACTTTCTGAAACACAGGAGAGCCTATATACCGGTCACTGAGCTGAGGAATTTCCCGGCCGTTAAGCAGTTCAACGAACAGGATAAACAACTCTTCTGCATCTGTAAGGTTCATGAGTTCGAAATTGTTTTCTTCTCCAGCGGAAAATATCCGTTCAATAAACCCTTCTGTCCTTGAAAGCCCTTTTCTGGTAGTAGGAGGATTGCCCCTGAACCGCTCTCTCACCAGGCTGGCTACTTCGACAGATTTTTTTTCTATTTCAGAAACCGTCTTGGCCAGTTTTTGGGAAATCTTTTCGTATTCATCCTGCACCCGGACCCACATGCCGTTTTTTCTGAATGTCTCGATGCGTTCTATTGCCCTAGAAAGGGAGTTGGACCCAGCAAGGTCCTCCAGGGCGGTTCGGATTTCAGCCTCACTTGCAGAGGGGTTTTGCAAAAGAAGCTTTGTTCCCAGGAGCAGCCGTTCTTCCAGGCTCTGGTTGGCAAGATTTTCATTCCGTACCAGTGCGATGAGGTCTAACAGGCGGTTGATGACCAGGGAGAGCTTTTTTTTGTTTTCTTCTATTTCTTTGCCCCTGGTGATGTTGTAAATAAATCTGGCTAGTACCGGGAAAATGCCCGCCACCACCGTGTAGCTGGCAAAATAAATGAACAGGTCTTTGGGTGCATGTTGCCCATAGCCCATAATATACCCCGCCTGGAGGGCGAGATAGGTAACCGGACCTGCAGTCCATGCCAGCTTCAGCACCGTACTGGACCAGGACTCTTTTCTCAATGCCTGCCACAGCCGGCTTCCAAATACTGCTAAACGAGTCTTTATTTTTTCCTGTGCCATTTTCCTGTATGGTGTTTGATCTCATAGTGCATGCCAAAAGTACCAATTGGTGGATAGCAGGTCAATAAGTATTAAAAAATAACAGGGGGATGTATTCACGAAACTATGAAAACATATAACACTGGTAGGCTGCCGGATGTTTTTAAGAAGTGCTGGTATCAATACCGTAGATTTGTGAGGCATTTTTATACATGAGTTTTTGAGCGAGAATCTCTGCATCGTCCTTTCCCAGATACCCGTACTCAACTTTTTCTGCCAGCACCGAAGCAACCACATGCTGGTAAGCCAGCAGCGCCCCCAGGGCCTCTTCGGAGGTCCAAGCATCGCTTCCCCATGCAATCCGGTCCGAGGAGGGAACCACTTCAATGTATTGGTCAAGGGCCTGTTTTGCTGCGGAAGTGGAGATAAGAGGGAGCCATACCATGTCCACCAGGACATTGGGGTGGTTGTGCGCCAAAGCACCAACCTGGGAATACCACGGGTACCCCCCGTGGAACAGCACAAACCGGGTATGAGGATACGTTTGTATGAGCGGCTCCAGAAGCATGGGATTGGAGCCCTTCAGTTCTCCCAGCCCGGTATGCACCTGAATGGGCACCTCAAGCTCCTGTGCCAAAGCGCAGATGCGGTGAACAAGGTAGTCGCCATAGGCCATTTTGTCGAAATCTGATACGTTTTCAGGCTCCTGCAGGTAGACCCCGGCTGCTTTCTCATAGCACGGCTCCTGAATACTGATGGGTCTTTCATAGGCAGTAGCAATTTTAAAGGCCACTGCACCAGCCTGAATTTTTTTTCTATGGAAGTTAAGGATAAAGTCCACATACTCGTCAAACCCCAGCCCCTGTACGTCAAAAAACTTCCATGGAGAGTTGTCATCATGGTCACGCACCTGGGGATGGTAGCAGGTCAGGAATACATCCGATCGGACCACCGGTTTGAATAATTGGGGATGCCCCAGGTCTGACCCAGGGTCCCAGTAGATGTCGCACACTCCTGCTTTGTACCTGCAGTGCTCTTTAAGGATACGGAGGTGAAAATCGTTCTCCCGGTGTTTTTCTTGTATCCGGGTGGAGAGGTCATCCCAGAAATCCGGTGTAATTGTTCCATTGAACCGGTATATTTTTTTCAGGGCCTTTTCCAGCCATACAAAATAGGAATTATACCGGACCCTTTCCAGAAACTCTGCGTGCTCTTCTTTGCTGCTGCCCGGAGGTATTCCCTGCCAGCTTACATATGAATGCTCGATAATTCCTTCCAGAGTGAGCTTCTGGTGGTCCCGGTCTTCCAGGTGATGTTCATGGGTGGATATAACCGGGGTGTGTTCGAGGTATTCATACAGGTGCCGGTACATCTTATTGTTCATGTGCTTCTCCCTGGTTGTTCTCAAACTTGCCGTAGATATTACCCGGAGGAGCGCAGCCCCTTCTGTCTGTGGATATGGTGCACTCGGTATGATGAGGTTTGCTTCTTCTGTTGAAAGCAACCAGTGCTTTAACCACCTCCAGGTTGAGCTTTCCCTGTTCTGCCATATCGGTGATTTCCTCCAGAGCAGTCCGGTTGTCATAACAGGTGGGGCGGTACGGCCTGGGCGAAATAAGGGCGTCATACACGTCACTTACCGCCACTATTTCCACCAGAAGTTCTTTCTGCTTTTTCCCTGTGGGATATCCGCTGCCGTCCCTGCGTTCGTGGTGGTCCCTTGCCACTCTGGCTGCAAGGGTGTTCATATCTCCCTGATAATATGAAAGGAGTACGAACCCTGCACTGGCATGATGTTCCAGCAGAAGCCTTTCAGTATGGGTAAGAGGGGTGGTCTTCCTCAGGACCCTCAGCGGTACACATATTTTACCAAAGTCATGGGTGGGGCCTGCTGAGACTTCCTGAAACAGACCTTCACGGTCTTCCAGTATATCCTGGGCAAGCAGGGTGGAAAGGACGAATACTATGAGCTTGTGCCGGTAGGTATAAGGGTCTGCGTTTCTGAAATAGTCCAGGGAGTGCAGCACAGGCGGTGTTACATTTACCTTCTCCATGAGGTCCAGCATGGCTGTTTTTTTCCGGTTATCTTCAAAGATAATCATGTAGGGGCCCATGTTTATGATTTTTAACAGGTCTTTTTTCACATGGCTGTAGTTTAAGAAGGGCACTGTGCTGAGCTGTGGGCTGGTACTGGTCAGTCTTTCCATGGTCTCATCTGAAAGAATGGTTTCTGCTGGTAGAAGCTGAGTATTGTGTGTAGTCTGGACCGGGAAGTGCAATGTGTGGAAGACCATGCCATTTCCCTGCTTGTGCATATTTTAGTGCAGCACCATTTATTGTAACAGAAGCTTCCATTGCTGTCTATAATTATAATAGACTGGGGAGGGTGAGTTCATCGAATCCTCTATGTACACACCAGGTCCAGGTCTTACCGGATTTCCAGCACCTTGAGCATGGTTTGGGGTATTTTTTACCGGGTTTATTTTACACCGTACATAATTTCCAGGCTTTTTCTGGCCCCTTCCAGTCTTCCTATTATCTCATTGGCCCTGGCAAGTCTTCTGGCCATGATATTGATCATGTTCAGGGCAAATTGAGGGTCCTGCTGGATCTTTTTCAGAAGGCTGTCCTTTCCCAGGACCAGAAGTTGAGTATTGTCAATTGCCTCTGCTGAGGCAGAACGGCTGTCGCCCAGGAGCAGGCTCATTTCTCCCAGAAAATCACCTTGCCCCAGCGTATTTAACTCAATTTTTTCCTCGTTGATAGTTTTGAAAACCCTTACTTTTCCGGAAAGGATTTCATACATTTCCTTTCCCGGCTGACCCTCCCTGCAGATGATCTCACCGCCTGTGTATGTTTTCTTTTCCATAATCTTGCAGCTCCTTTTGTTTTAATTATTGCCCATTTAACCATCTTTTTCAAATATAATTGTTTCCTTCTACAACTTCTCCACATTTTATTCTATTTTGGTTCCCGGTGAATTTGTCTCTGGGTTTCCTATAATAACATGCATGGCTTGCAATTTTGCAGATATTAATGTAATATAACACAAAA
>JBMCUI010000092.1:0-8445 GCA_048622675.1 Spirochaetota bacterium
GAGGAAGGGTCTGCCCGAACTCTGCAAATACTCCGGCAAAAGTGGGGACAATAAAAGTGACCAAAAATACCACCACCATCAGCCCGAACAAGAGCATTACCAGCGGATAGGTAAGCGATGAGCGGAGCTTGGCAATGAGGGCCTGGTTCTTTTCATACATCTGTGAAAGCCTCTCCAGCACTACATCGAGGCTTCCCGAGAGCTCTCCTGCATGCAGGCTGCTGGTGTACATTCTGTTAAAATAGTCCGGGTACTCCGAAAACGCCTGGGAAACGCTTTTGCCCTCTTTTATTTTTTCTTTAATATCTATCATCATTTTTTTCAGGTGTCCGTCCTCCAGCTGTTCAGAAAGCGCCTCCAGAGCGGTTACTACCGGGACCGAAGCACCGACCAGAAAACTCAGCTGTCTGGTTATGTAGGAGGTGGCATTTCTTTTCCTCAGAGATGCAAACAGCACCACCTTCTTTTCCTGCTGCTGTTTTACTTCATTGATATTCTGTATATAAAGCCCTCTTGATTTGAGCTTCTCCAGGGCTGTATCGGTATAGGAGGCTTCTACATAGCCCTTTACATTTTTACCGCTGCTGTTCAACGCTTTGTATTCGTAGATAGCCATATGTAAGTCCTCTGTCCCCTGGCGGTGATGATGGATGTAAAAGGATTTCTCACGAACAGTGGCGGACCACATCCACTAATAGCAGTATAAAAATGGTTTATTCCCTGATAACCCTGAAAATTTCCTCCAGGGATGTTGTACCCTGGAGCACCTTCTGTATTCCGTCCTCCAGTATGCTTCTGAAGCCCGTTTCAGAGCATTTGTTCCGGATGTAGGAGGCATCCCTTTTTTCTATGATCATCTTCCTGACAGCATCGTTCATTTTTATCATTTCAAATATTCCTATCCGGTCGAAAAATCCGGTATTCCGGCACCCGGAGCAGCCGGCGGAAGTATATACTGTTTTTGATTGGAATGGTTTGGGGTCCAGGCCCTCATTGGTGAGAATTTCCGGGTCAATTTTGATCCCCTTTTTACAGGAAGGACACAGAACCCTCACCAGTCTCTGTGAAAGAAAACCCAGTACAGTGGAAGCAATCAGGAACGGCTCGATACCCATTTCCACCAGCCTCACCACTCCGCTGGCAGCGTCATTGGTATGGACAGTGGAAAATACCAGGTGCCCGGTCATGGCAGCCTGGATGGCGATCTCGGCTGTTTCCCGGTCACGTATTTCGCCCACCATAATAACCTCCGGGTCCTGTCGCAGAATGGAACGGAGTCCGCTGGCAAAGGTGAGGTTTATTTTTGGGTTGACCTGTATCTGGCTTACTCCCTGTATCCGGTACTCCACAGGGTCCTCGATAGTAATAATGTTTTTCTCTGGAGTATTTATTTCCTGCATGGCAGCATACAGGGTGGTGGTCTTCCCGCTCCCGGTGGGACCTGATACAATGATAATACCGTGGGGAGTGCTCAGCATCTGTTTCAGTCCTTCCAGCACACCCCGGGGCATCCCCAGCCTGGAAAGGTCGAATCTGCTCTGGTCCTTTATTAAAAGCCTCATCACCACCCGTTCGCCCAGCACCGAAGGGATGATGGACACCCTGATATCCACATCAGAGGTCCCGTACTTCACTTTTATCCTCCCGTCCTGGGGGAGGCGGTTTTCTGCAATATTCAGGTGGGCCATTATCTTTATTCTTGAAATGATTGCCTGCTGGTACTTTTTTGGAGGAGAAAGCACATTGTACAGCACTCCGTCTATGCGGTACCGGACCGATATTCCCTCTTCGGAAGGCTCTATATGGATATCACTGGCCCTGGCCTTTAAGGCCTCGGTTATCATGAGGTTCACCAGCTTTATTACCGGAGCTTCATTGGCAAGGTCCAGTACATCCTCGCCTGTGTTTTCCAAGTCATCCATTATCTGGATGTTCCCTGATTCCCCCCTCATATCTTCAACTACCTTGTCTGCACTCTCGGCGCCTTCCCCGGCAAGCAGGTCGGAAAGCCTCAGGATGTCCAGCTTTTTTGCAAGAACCAGTTTTATGTTCTTTCGGGCAAGTGATTTTATGTTTTCAATTACCTCCGTCTGGAAGGGGTCGTTTACAGCAACCTCTATCTGGTGGTCCGTTTCCCTGAGAATCACCACGTTGTTTTTCTTTATGAAACCACGGGGGAGGTTGGAAGCAAGTACCATACTCTGGTCCGGCGACAGGTTCTCCCGGTATTCTATTCCCAGCTGCAGAGAAAGGGCCTTCAGCAGTTCCTCTTCTGTAATAATATTTTTCTGCACCAGCAGCTCACCCAGCCTTATCCCGTTTTTCTGCTGTGCTTCCAGGGCCCTTTCCAGCTCCTGGGGGGATATTTTATGTAACTTGACCAGGACCTGGCCCAGCTGCATGCCTATAAACGGGGCATTGGTCCGATCATATTCAGATGGTTGAGGTTCAGCCATTATCAGTGCTCTTTTTATAAAATTATTATGAAAATCAGCCTTTAGTCTAACAGTATCACTTTTACCTGTATTCGTCTATTTTAATAATCGGACATTGCAGCAGGACCGGCACGTATCTAATTGCCTGTACAGTGTCCAATATATTCTACCATTTTTCTGATTTTTCAAATTGCTTCTGTTTTGTTTTTTTCTCCTCGGTGAGCTGGGCTGCCTTCTGCATATCAGTGACAATGTGAGGGGTCAGGAAAATCAGCAGGTTGGTTCTTTCGCGCTGTTTTACTCGTTTGCGAAAAAGCAGGCCCAGCAGAGGGATATCACCCAGTACCGGTACCTTCTGCTCAACAAAGGAGGTATCGTCACGGATCAGCCCACCGATTACAATGGTCCTTTCATTTTTTACCGTTACCCTGGAGTTGATTTCCCGGTTGTAAACAGATGGATTTTCCAGGGCGGCTGTACCTTCAATAATTTTTTTCACAGTCTGATTGATCTCCATGGTTATGTAGCCGTTTTTGTTTATATGGGGGGTAAGCTTCAGAGTTATTCCGATGTCCTTGTAATCATAGGTTCTTATCACATTGTTATTTTCGTCCACCCTGGAACTGGCCAGAAACGGCCTCTGCTCCCCGATGGTAATAACCGCTTCCTGGTTGTTTATGGTTACTATTTCAGGGGTGGAGAGAATCTTGAAGTTGGTGTTTTCCTTGTTTGCATTCAATATGGCATAAACACTGGGAATAGTGCCGTTCAGAAGACCCACCGTAAGGCCGTACAGACCTCCAGTCTGGGTGCTCTCGGCCATAAGCCCGGTATTGGAAGAAGCAAGGGCATCTACTCCTGCTCCTGTATCAATAAGCGCCCTCCAGTCGAAACCCAGGGTCTGGTCATCCTGAAGGGTTATTTCTACTATCATGGCCTCCACCAGTACCTGGTCGCGTTGAACATCGAGATTTTGGATAATATTTCTTATTTTCTCCCAATCACCGGGAGCGCATATCACTATAAGGGAATTAGTCTGCTTGTTTGCCACCACCCTGAACCTCTGGGTGAAGAACTCCTGCTCTGCCTCGGGCTGCTGCGGCGCCCTTCTTTTTTCAGACAGGGTTCCCGAGAGGTTGGTAAGGGTCTGGGCCAGCTCTTCGGCACTGGAGTTTTCCAGCCGGTAAATATGAATATCAGACTGGGCCTGGGGCATTTCTGTATCAAGAAACCGTATCATATCTATTATCAGGTTGAGGTTGGATACCTGGCCGCTGGCAATAACTGCATTGGTCCTCTGGTAGGGAATTATGATCACTTCGTTGCCGAAAAGCGGCCGCAGGGTATTTACTACGTCGGCTGCAGTTGCATAGGAAAGGGGTATAATCTGGGTCACTATAGCATCCCCTTTCAGCTCCAGGGGGCTGGTACCGTAGTATATGTTTCCGCTCATTTTAAGGGCTTGCTGGGCAGGATAGATGTTGACTATGTTGTTTTCACCTGACACCGCAATAAATCCCTGGGCTTTGAGAATTGACAGCACCACATCGTATACTTTACCGGTAGGGATATCCTGGGATGAAACGAAGCTTATATTTCCTCTGACCTTTTCACTCAAAACAAAGCTTTTTCCGGTTATTTCACTCATAGTTTTTAAAAAAACACTTATGTCCACATTGTCAAAGCTCAATGCCACCTTCTGGTCCTGGCCCAGAGTTCTGCTGTGACTGGCCAGCACCATCATCACACTCAGGACTGCCGCCAGAGCAGTTTTTACTATTCGGTATTTCATAGTCGGTTTTCTCCGTTTTTTCCTGATGCCCTTAGTATCAGTTTCGAACGATTTCATATTTTTTTAAAACCTTATATTTCCAGTTTTTTGTGCACTTATTCCATTATACTCACTTATATCACAGTTTCAAACAAAAACAAAAAAGCAGGGTAATTAATAGTCTATGAGTAATTTTCAGGGCATCCATACCCTGGTCGAGTTGATTCTGCCAGTTATAGGTTTTCATTTCGGGTTTATTATAGTATTATTTTTGGACTTGAACATGTATTAATCAGGGTAGTGATTCTTCAATTATATCGAGGGTCTGCTGATGCTTGCATATCAGGATTTAATTGACCTTGACTCCCAGGGGCGCTGCATAAAGGTCGGGTTGGTAGGAGCAGGGTTTATGGGAAAGGGTATAACGGAGGTGCTTGAGAGTGCTCCGGGTATGAAGGTGGTAGCAGTTGCTGATATTGATTTGAAGAGGGCCGAAGAATGCTACAGAGCAATTAATTTTGATACATACCGGGTAGTACAGGATCTCCAGCAGGCAAAAAAACTCACCTTCCCCCACCAGAGGCTTGCCACATCAAGCCACAGGCTTGTACCGCAGCTTGATGATATAGATATGGTAGTGGAAGCAACCGGGGTGCCGGAGGTGGGGGCTGAGGTGGCGTATTTGGGAATTACCAATAGAAAGCATGTCGGTATGCTCAATGTAGAGACAGATGCAACAGTGGGCCGCTACCTTCACAGCCTTGCCTGTCAGGCCGGGGTAGTGTATACTGTTTGTTCAGGTGACGAACCTGCTGCTTTAAAGGAGCTGTGTGATTTTGCCAGAACTCTGGGTTTTACTATAGTTGCCTGCGGCAAGGGTAAAAATAATCCTCTCGACCACCAGGCAAACCCCCATACCATGCAGGCACTCGCCCGGCAGAAGGGACTGAACCCCAAAATCCTCACCGAGTTTGTCGACGGTACCAAAACTATGGTGGAAATGGGAGTTACAGCCAATGCAACAGGGTTGAGTATTGACAGGACCAACATGCATGGGCCCAGGGTAAATTTGGACCAGCTGGTAAGTGTTTTTGCTCCGGTTGAAGAAGGGGGTATTCTGCACCACACCGGGGTGGTGGATTATGCCATTGGAGATGTTGCACCGGGGGTGTTTGTGGTGGTTGAGCACCATGGAAACCTGGTGAACAGTACCCTGCAGTATTTGAGGATTGGTGAAGGACCCCGCTATCTTCTGTACCGGCCCTACCATCTCACCAACCTGGAAGTACCTGTTTCTATAGCCTGGGCTTTTTTGTACCACAAGCCGGTTCTGCCCCCCCTGCCCAGGCCGTGCACTGAGGTCATCACCATAGCAAAAAAGGACCTGGAAAAAGGAGAACTAATCGATTCTATAGGGGGATTTACGGTGTATGGAGGTCTGGAAAAAAGCGCTGCCGCCGCCGGCGGGAGTTTTCTTCCTATTGGTGTAGCAGAAGGGGCCAGAGTTGTCCAGGATATACCTGCAGGGAGCCGGATAACATGGGACCAGGTGGAAGTCAGGGATTCGCTTCTGCTTCAGCTGAGAAAGGTTCAGGACAGGTTTGGTTAAATATACACAGGCTCTGTAGTAACGATTACATTCTATTATAACAGGCCGTTGCAGGGAGGAAAACGGTACCGGGCTGTGGGGATGGAGGATTGTTTAAAAACGGGAAAGCAAATATGGTTAAGCTGAAGAGCATGGTCAACAGTGAAATAAAGGGAGTCTTTTTTGATTACGGGGGCATCATAGAAGATATCAGCTATGATGAGAAGTTTTTCAGGAAAGGAGTGGGTATCCTCACTCATATGCTGAACTCCTCGGGCCTGAAGGTGGAAGAACCCCAGCTCCTGCAATGGCTCCCTGATGGGCATAGAAAGTACATGGAATGGGTAGAGGCAAACAACTACCGTGAATTGCCCAACCGGGAGATCTGGACCAGGTTTCTGGTTGCTCCGGCAGCTGCCACCTCCCAGCAAAAAAAACTTGTCCTGGAAATGGGCGAGGAACTGAGCAGGATTTACGAGTATTACCTTTACAGGCGCAGGCCTTCCCGGATGGTCACACAGGTGGTTAAAAACCTTTTTAATGCAGGATATGTCATTGCTCTGGTCAGCAATACCATGTCCAGCACCCTTATACCGGAAAGGCTGAGAAAACTGGGTATAGATGCCTGTTTCAGCTCAGTGGTGCTCTCAGTTAATGTGGGGATACGAAAGCCTGCCCCGGGTATTTTCGAAACCGCTTTCAAGAAGACAGGGCTGCTGGCCCAGCGGTGCATCTATGTGGGTGACACTCTTTCCAGGGATGTACTGGGCAGCAAAAGCGCAGGACTTAAAAAGGCTGTTTTGAAAAGGTCTGCAGTTACCGATGATAAGGACAGCCATCTGCAGGAGGAGGTCTGTCCCGATGCCACTATCCAGGAGATGGAAGAGCTTTACAGCATTTTGTAAGATTCCAGGTCTGGTCAGGTTATGAGTAAACAAGTTTCACAGCCACCCGGCAGCAGCAGGGAACTGGCACAGATAAAAAGAAAAAATACCATACCGGTAAAAGTGGGGAGCTTGACCATAGGGGGCGGAAGTCCGGTGGTAGTCCAGGAGATGACCACCAGTTTTACTTCCGATATTGAACATACAGTGGAGCAGATACACCAGCTTGAATGGATGGGATGCAGGCTGGTAAGGGTATCTGTCCCGGATGAAAAGTCCGCCCGTGCCATAAAACAGATCAACTCCAGGACAGAGGCGGCAATTGTGGCAGATATTCACTTTGATTACCGGCTTGCTGTAATGGCTGCTGAAAATGGTGCTGACAAACTGAGACTGAATCCTGGGAACATAGGCTCTGAGAAGAAGGTATCAATGGTGGTTGATTGTGCCAGGCACCGTGGGATTCCCATAAGAGTGGGAGTCAACAGCGGTTCCCTGAGGCGGGATGTTATTGAAAAGTACGGAGGGGCCGGCTCAGATGCAATGGTGGAAAGCGCTCTAAGGGAAGTTACCGTTCTGGAAAAAAATCATTTTTATGATATAGTGGTATCGGTTAAATCGCCTGATATTGTTCTTACCGTTGAATCAAACAGAAAACTCTCGGACAAATTGAGCTATCCGCTCCACCTGGGTATAACCGAAGCCGGGTACGGGGATGCAGGGATGATGCGTTCTGCTGCAGGTCTGGGTGTTCTTCTTTTGGACGGTATAGGTGATACCATTCGGACTTCCATTACCAGTGTTGACCGCAGCCATAACATCAAGCTGTGCCAGGACCTTCTGAAAAATCTGGGTATACCTTACTGCTAGATAGTAACAGGAAGGGACATGAACAGGTTCAACATTATATTTCGGAAATATATTCTGTTTTGGGCGCTGGCTGCTATGGTGGTAGGTTATCTTGCAGGAAGATACAATCCTTATAGGGTATACATGCTCAGGGTGCTTATAACCCCCCTTCTTTTTATAATGATTTTTATAATGATTTTTCCCACCAATCTCCGAAGCCTTCTCAAGCTGAAGTATTACACATTGCCCATGATAATCAGTTTTATACTGTTTCTGATTTCCCCGTTTCTGGCATATCTGGTCTCAGGGGTAATCCCCCAGGACTTCCGGTTTCTAAGAACAGGAATTATTATCTCATCCACCGTTCCTCCTGAAGCAATGCTGTCAGCATGGACCGGTTTTCTGGAGGGGGACATACTCCTGTCCCTGATAATTCAGTCTTTTACGTTTATCATGTGGATACTCCTGGTCCCTTTCGGGCTTTCTCTTTTTTTCGGGAACAGCTCCGGGTTTGCTTTGATGACGGTAGTGAAGAACCTTTTTTTCCTTATTGTTATACCGTTCATCATTGCCGGTTTTCTGAAAAAGGTCTTTAAAGAATACCTGACAGCAGATGTGCTGGAGAGGCTTAAGCCAACCCTCTCATCTATATCTGGACTTATAGAGATATTTGTTATTTTGATCTCTGTAGGGTTGAGCTCAGAGATTATAGCAAAAAACCCCATTATCATTCTGTGGGGATTTTTTACCTCGGTTTTTTATTATGCACTTACTTTTATCATAGCCCTGTACCTCACCAGGCTGTTCAGGCTGGAATACCACACATCCATTCCCCTGGTGTATGAAAATGCCACGAAAAACCTGCCCATAGCCATGGCAGTAGCTATTTCTTCATTCCAGAACCAGACTGTTCTGGGA
>JBMCUI010000093.1:0-8414 GCA_048622675.1 Spirochaetota bacterium
GTTTTATCCCCGGACCTGGCCTGCCTTTCAAGCTTCTGCCTGGCTTTATCCAGAATTTCCATGTCTGAAATAACAACTTCGGTATTTACAATTTCTACATCCCTTATGGGATCAACTTCTCCTGTGACATGCACCACATCATCCCGATGAAAACACCGTACCACATGTACCACTGCATCCACTTCTCTTATATGGGCCAGAAACCTGTTTCCCAGCCCCTCTCCTCTGGAAGCCCCTTTGACCAGCCCAGCCACATCTACGAACTCGATTCTGGTAGGAATGGGATTTTCTTTTACCAGCAGGCGGGAAATCTCCTTCAGTCTTTCATCAGGTACCGGCACCACCCCTCTGTTGTAATCTATGGTGCAGAAAGGATAATTGGCCATTTCAGCCCCTGCGTTGCACAGAGCATTGAATAGAGTAGACTTTCCCACATTGGGAAGTCCTATTATTCCGCACTTAAAACCCAAGGGGGTCTCCTTTTTTTCAGGAAATTATCAGCTCATACATCTGTTCATTAATATTCCTGCCCCACTGGTTTACCTGATGCTCTTCCTTAAGCTGGAACCCTTTATCCAGGTACAACTTTCTGGCTGCTCTCAGCCCCTGAAATGTCCATAAATATACCTTTTTGTACCCTGATTCGCGGCAGAAGTTAACTGCTTTACCCAAAAGCATTCTGCCAATACCAGCACCCTGGTAAGCAGGAGGAACGATGAACCATCTTACGCGCAAACCTAGCAGCTCAGCATTCCGCCCATCAATGACAATACTTCCGGCAAACTCCCTGGTCATTCTGGCTACCCATAACCCATCCCTACCCAGCTGGTATTCAATCATAAAATCAGATAGTTCTTTTGCTACCTGCGTTTCAAAACTGATGTCAAACCCCCAGTTTTGGTGATAGTATACTCCATGAATATAGGTTATTTCTCCTATCACACCTGGAGTGTAGCCTTCCACTTTGCTATCACCAACACTTTTCATAAAATTTTCCTGTAGAGAGCCGGGTCCTGTAATTATAATGGGTTATAATTTACCCGGGCTCAAACGAAATACTGCCAAAAGCAGCCCACCAGGCCCATACCACCACTGCCACACTTAATACCAAAAATATATACTGCCAAACCCCGGCAACCCTTGAAACTCCAGCTTCAGCACCTGCCAGGCCCAGGACACATCCTGCCACTCCCCCTGAGAGATGAGCCATCAAATCAACATTCCTTCCAACCCCCAGGAAAGCAATTAATGCAAGTACTGCTGCCAGGTATATCCAGGCCTTTCTTCTAAATACTGGAAGCCTTTTCCCGAAGACAAATCTGGTAGCTCCCAGAATGCCCACAGCTCCAAACAGTGCCGTGGAAAACCCTATTGAAACATGCCCTGTCTGGTAAATTAAAGCGGTAATAAAATTACCTGCAATCCCGGACAACAGGACAAGAAAACTTCCTGCTCCGAAACCGTATAAATCAAACACAGCCGAACAGAAGATAATACAGCTGGCAGCATTGGTGGCAATATGGAAAAAACCAGCATGAAGAAAAAGTGCAGTTACAGCCCGCCACCACTGCCCGTTCATGATCTTCTGGGCCGAAGCGCTTCCCATCACAAGCCATCTGCTGCTGGTCCCTGAAGGGCCGGTAACCAGATAGAAGCCTAAAAGCAATGCAGCTAAAACCCCCCCTCCAATACTCCATCCGAACGAACCTGAGGCTGTTTCAGCAACATCTGTACTCCTGTTTTCATTCTGATAATCTTCCAGCACCTTTTTCGCTTTTTCCGCATCACTTTTGTCCACATAAAGTACCCATTCACCATTTTCCAGCCTGGCCCTGTAGGTAATATAGCTGGAAGCCAGTACAAGAGACCATTCATCTATATTCTGTTTAAAGCTGCTTTTCCTTACAGGCACTTCATCCATATGAACCCACTATTGTTCAAAACCACCGTTGTAATTAATCTCAAAATAAATAAGGATTAAAATTGTTACTTTAAAGAACCAACTCTTTTAAGCTCATACCATCATCCTAATCTTGATCAATTGATAAGTCAAGCTAACTGTGTTTCTCTGTTTGCTTCCGATAAAAATTGAAGGGGTCTCCGGCAGAGTATTCGATGGATCGATTGTGAGGTGGAGCGAAAATTAATAAAAAAAGTGTGCCTGCATACAGTGGGAGCAATCATCTCTCATTCACTATAGATGTAATTACCTGATTGTTGGTGAACCTTGTATGCAGACACACACACTAAATACCATAGTGCTGATATTATTATGAGGCAAGGGTTAAAACAGCATATAAGTTTGATTTTCCTTTACCATTTACTAAGATTATTGATGCGACACAACTTTTATTTATTCCTTTTTATATGCTCCTTACCAGAAAAAATATCCCTACCCCACCGGCAAGCACCACCAGACAGGGCCTGATCAGTCCTACCATGCTGCTGAAAATCCTGGTATTAAAAAATTTATTGGTTACAATCAGGCATACATGAACCGGCGAAAGCATCATTCCCACCCATCCCGAAGTATAGGCCAGCACTGTGGCAGAATAAAGCGAGCCCAGCTCAGGAGCTGCCCCTGCCAGGCTTATTACAATGGGGAAGCTGGCACCTACAAATCCCACAGCCAATCCGGTGGTTACTCCACTTATAAATGGCAAAATCATTACCATGACAATAATGGGTATATTCATCTGGTCCAGCTCCATCCTCATATGTTCAACTAGAAAGCTGCCGTCAGGCAAGGGAGCTTCGATATATGCCCCGTATATTCTTACCAAAGCCACAACCACTGCCAGGTTTACAGTCCTGCTTGAAAAAATTATTTTTTTCCATGACTTCCACCCCAGGGGTCTCTGTATCTGCAAAACCAGGAGCGCCCATAAAACCCCTATCACCATAGGGAGGTACTTGCTGGTATACCCTAGCTTCGGAACAAAAACCATCAGGCTGGTGTACAGGGTGATAATAACTAAAATGGGCAATACCAGGTAGAGAAAATGATGGTCTGAAGAATGTTTCGTATTTATTTTTGGGCTGGTAACTTTACGCAGGAGAAAAAGGTATCCCCCTAATATGGCGAACAGGCTCAGATAAAACTGCAAAATGATAAGCTCCCATACTGCAAGAGAAGTTATATCCAGTGTAAGGAGCACCCCGGGATATAAAGGCCACCAGAACTCCCATATATGACGAAACCAGTAATTTACTCTGGTCTTCAGCAAAGAATGAACTTCTTTGACCTTATCACACTCATCAACCAGAGGAGCTGAAAACAAAGCCCCTCCGGGCATAGGAAGAAAACCGATAACTGCAGGAAGTGCTGCCATAGAAAACCGCCTGGAAAGTCCGGACCGGACGCTTTTCACCAGGTCCTGCATTACCCCGGTTTCTTTCATTTGGCTGCTCAGCCAGATGATCTGGAACACTATACCCATAAGAAAAATATTATCCAGTGCAGAAAGCCGGTTCCATGCAATTAATGCAGCATCAGTGGGCGAATGTCCAGACCAGAAAGCCAGGGTCACGGCTCCCACCAGTACAGCCAGGGCAAGCTTTTTGGTAAACCTGTTGATCAGGAGTATAACTGTGAGAGCTGCAAGGACTTTACCCAGACTGGGGAAGCGTAGAATTTGTTCCATAAGAAAATGATAGTAGTAAGGAAAACCGGTATTGTCAACTTGTTTGCCTAAGGAAGTACAAACAAGGGCCTCTGGGAGGGGACTTTGATACTCGATTTTTTGTTCATTGAGAAATAAAAAACCTTTTATTATAAGTTTGTGTTGATACTGGATATTTGGAAAACGTATTGTTATAATATGAATGCTTTCATGCCACGAGGAGGGAGGTGTTTTTCTACGACGATAACTTTGCAGCCGATACTGAAAAAACCAAAATACTTCTGGAAGGAAAAAAACCAAGGGGATAAATTGTCGAAAGGACTTTACCAGCATAGTGCAAATTGGGAACAACCATATGAGAAAAAATATTCTTCCCAGAAACTTCTACACCAGACCCACCCTGGAAGTAGCAAAAAGTCTCCTGGGTAAATACCTGGTGCGAAGGCTGGACCAGGGTGAAATTGCCGGGAAAATTGTGGAAACAGAAGCTTACCTGGGAGTTCATGACGGGGCCTCGCATGCTCTGGGAGGCAAGCGTACCGGAAGAAACCGTGCTGTGTACATGGTGGGAGGACATGCATACATTTACCTGATTTATGGGATGTACTGGCTTATAAACATATCCACCGAAAATGAAGGGATCCCTAAATGTGTGCTTATAAGGGCGATTGAACCCAATAATGGAAATTACAAAGAAACCAACGGTCCCGGCAAGCTTTGCAGGTGGCTGAAGCTGGACAAGTCTTTTTACGCAGAAGACCTCACCTGTTCAAACAGATTGTGGATTGAAGACAGACACATAAACATTGACACCATTTCCCTAATATCCAGGCCTCGCGTCGGAGTTGACTATGCAGGTGAGGAATGGTCACAGAAACCTTTAAGATTTTACATTAAAGGAAATCCAGCTGTCTCCAGGCCCTAGTAGCGTTCCAGTTGCAGGTTTTTGACGTTATTCGGGAACCAGGGCCTGCAGCTGCTCTTGATTTGGCAATGATATAAGCCCAATCATGCCACCCTGCTTTTTTTATCTTCCTGAAATATCCTTAAGATACTTAAGGTAGTCACTGTCAGTGGTCAGAATCAGCCAGCTCTCTTTATCCAGGGTCTTTTTGTACGTCTCCAGCGTATTGAGAAAGGAATAAAACTCAGGTCCCTTATTGTAAGCCTGTGCATAAATACGGGCAGCTTCACCATCGGCCTCACCTTCAATCTCCTTGGCTTTTTCGTAAGCTTCTGACCGTATCTTTTGAAGCTCTTTTTCCATCCGCCCCTCAATTTCAGCTTTTTTTCCCTGGCCTTCGGAGCGGTATTTCTCAGCTATTCTCTTTCTTTCTGAGATCATTCTGTCGTATACCTTTTTTCGGACTTCCTCCACATAGTTCAATGTTTTTATCCTCATATCAACAAGCTCAATTCCATACTGTTTTACTTTCGGGGCAGCACTTTGTAGAACCTGACGGGTTATTCTTTCCCTGCCCCAGGTTATGGGTGCTTTTACTTTTTCGCGCAGCTCCATTTCCTCCTCTGCCACCTCCATATCCCGGTTGGTGTTCCTTACAATCTCCAGAAGCTCATGGGAAGTAATTGCATTTCTGGTTGCTGAATCTATAATATCATCAAGACGTGCCTGCGCCCCCACCTCGTTTCTCACCGATTGAAAGAATTGCAGGGGCTCTACGATTTTCCATCTGGCATAGGTGTCCACCCAGACATACCTTTTATCCTGAGTGGGAATCTGGTTGGACTCCCCGTCCCACTCCAGAAGCCTTTTCTCAAACACACTCACCTTATCAATAAAAGGCCTTTTCCAGTGGAGCCCGGGCTCGGTAATTGCATCCCCTATCGGTTTGCCAAAGCGGGTAATAATGACCTGCTCGGTCATTTTAACCGTATACAATCCGGTTACCAGTATTAAAAAAACAACAAATCCAACAATTCCTATGACTGCATATTTCATTTTTCACCTCCCTGTTCACCCAGGCGAAGCAGCTGCAGCAACCCCTTCTGCTGGGAATCCACCACGTATTTTTTGCCTACTTTTGGCAAGACCTCGTTCAGTACTTCCAGGTAAAGCCTCCTTCTGGTTACATCTTTGGAGTTTACATACTCCTGCCAGATGGCTGTAAACTTTTTTGCATCCCCCTGGGACCTGTTTACCCGGTTGAGAGCATACCCTTCGGCCTGGCGGATGGTCTTTTCAGCTTCTCCCCTGGCCTTTGGGACAGCCTTATTGTAGGCTTCCCAGGCCTCATTGACCATTCTTTCTTTTTCCTGTTTTGCTTCGTTGACCTCATTGAAAGCAGGCTTTACCGGTTCCGGTGGATTTACATCCTTCAATTCCAGGGCTACCACATGTATTCCTGTTTGGTATGAGTCAAGAATTTCCTGGAGTCTTTTTTCTGCCTCCATGGCCACTTCCCTTCTTGAAATAATGACCACCTCATCCACACTCCTGTCACCCACCGCCAGGCGCATTACCGACTCAGAAGCATCCCTGATAATATTCCGTACATTCCTAACATTGAACAGGTAGTCAACAGGATCGGCAATACGGTACTGGACAATCCACTCCACAACTGCAGAATTCAGGTCTCCGGTAAGCATCAGTGATTCCTCCTCGGGTCTCACCCTCTGGTACTCCGTCTTCACCCCCGGCATCATGGTCCTGAATCCGAACTCTTCCTTGTGAATTCGTTTGACCGTAACTTTTGTTACCTTGTCCACACCAAAAGGTATCTTTACATGGAGTCCCGGCTGGGTAATACTCACATACTTGCCAAACCTGGTAATTACTCCCACCTGGTCTGTATTCACCTGATAGAAAAGGGTAAAAAGGAATATCAATCCCAGCACTACCACAAACCCTGACAAAATAATTTTCTTTGCATTTGCCATAAAACTGAAACTACCTGGACCTGCTCTTCTTGCATTCATATTTTATCCTCCGTTTGTGAAAAAGCTTTTAAAGAAATTTTGTTTGGATGTTCAATCCTTTTTCATTTCTAATAACCAATATGTTCATCCTAATTTCCATACCTCAAGAAGTCAAGAACCCTTTTTTCAAAAAGGTTACTAAATTGTTTTGAAATAGCGTTTTCAGCTCGGCCTTCTTCTACTGCGGGCGGTAAGAAAAGTTCTGGATGAAATGTAGTTATTTGAATATTTCCAAAAAACGTCAACAAAATCCTTTATTTAATCATAATATATCGTTATGTTTTTTACACAGTCATTTGAATTAAAGGTGATTTTATTTATAATAGCTTTTCTTCTTAACAGCAGTCAGAGTTTTAAAACCTGCAGTAGTTAACACCGATTGTTCTATCACGTACTACCCATACTTTTTCAATCCATCAACCGATGATGATATTGTGGAAGTTATGGGAAAATTTTTAATCTTAACGTATGGAGGGAGAAATGTCAGAAGCTAAAAAAGGCGATACTGTCAAAGTTCACTATACCGGCAAACTGGAGGATGGAACTGTGTTTGATTCCTCCGAAGACCGAGACCCCCTTAAGTTCACAGTGGGTGGGGGCCAGGTCATCCCCGGGTTTGAACAGGCTGTAATCGGAATGAACCCTGGAGAAACCAAAACCGAAACAGTAACTTCAGACCAGGCTTACGGGCCTTATAGAAAAGAGATGGTGATCGAAGTAGACAAAAACAAACTACCTCAGGACCTCGATCCAGAGGTAGGACAGCAGCTCCAGGTCCGGCAGCAGGAAGGCCAGCCGGTACCTGTTATGGTAACAGAAGTAACAGACTCATCAGTAACTCTGGATGCCAACCATCCACTGGCAGGAAAAGACCTGACCTTTGACATCCAGCTGGTGGACATTGAACAGTAAAAAAAATAACCCCCTTTATCGGGGGTTATTTTTATTAACATACTTTATCCGCTTACGTAGCTTTCCAGCTTTTTCTTTCGGGAGGGGTGTCTCAGTTTTTCCACTGCTTTTTTCTCAATCTGCCTTATTCTCTCTTTGGTGAGGTTGTACTTGTCTCCAATTTCTTTGAGTGAATGAGGCCTTTCGCCCTTGAGCCCGTACCGATACTTGATTATACTGTACTCTTTTTCGGTTAGAGTAGCCAGCACTTCTTCAATCGAATCCTGTAGGTTTTTATTTACAGCTACCTGTTCCGGACTTTCACCCCTTTCATCTTCTTTTAAATCAGAAATAGTGTTTGCATCTTTATCATCAGAAAGGGGGCTTTCCAGAGAAATAAAGTCCTGAGAAGCATTTAACAGATCCATTACTCTGTTTTTGTCCATGTTCATATAATCTGATATTTCTTCTACACTTGCTTCGGAACTCCGGTTCCTTTCAATTTCATGCTTTGCCTTTTCGATCTGCAGCAGTTCATTTGCCCTGTTTAACGGCAGCCGAATCATCCTTGATTTTTCATTGATAGCCTTTAAAATAGCCTGCTTGATCCACCAGACCGCATAAGAAATAAAATGGTATCCTTTCTCTACATCGAACTTGTCCACAGCTGTAATAAGACCCATATTGCCTTCGCTGATCAGGTCACTCAGCGACAAACCCTGGTTTTGATACTGTTTTGCTACATTTACTACGAACCTCAGATTTGCCTTTATCAGTTTTTCCTTGGCTTCTCTGGAACCCTGTTTTGACTCCCTGGCCAATTTGACCTCTTCTTCTCTGGACAAAAGAGGTATTTTGTTAATTTCTTTTAGGTATATGGAAAGAGACCCTGTATCCAGCAAAGATACCAAGTCTCTGTATTGTTTTTTAGCCACACCAGTCCCCTTTTAGTTAAATTTCAAT
>JBMCUI010000094.1:0-8401 GCA_048622675.1 Spirochaetota bacterium
AGGCCAAGGAGCTTGTAGAAGGAATGTCCAAACCGGTAGTGGAAAATGTAGATAAAAAAACAGCTGAGGATGTGAAGGCCAAGCTTGAAGAAGCTGGAGCAACTGTGGAGCTGAAATAATTGCTGGTTTGGATTTTTATCCGGGAGATGCCGGATTAATCTCACAGACAGAAAATATACCGGGCAGGTTTTACATAACAATAATAGCAGACAGGAAACATACAGAAGTTTGCACATACATAGGTTAAATGATTTAACTATTTGCAGCTTCGATGTTATATTATGGGAAGGACTATAAAAACAGGTGTGTTTTTAACGAATAGAAGGGTAGATGTTACGTCTGAAGCTGCAGTAGGGGGAATTCTATATAAATCATAGGGAATCCTTGCCGAAAATAGAATATATTCCGGGGCTGGTAAAAAGCACACATAATTCCATTTCTTTTGATTAATAGAAACTTATTTCCGTCGGGTTGGAAGAATAATCCGATAGTCAACAGTAATCAGGATACTTCTTTCTAAGTATGGCTAAATTTCCATGTAAAAAAGCCTGCCTTGTGAAAAGCACAACAAAATTTAAAAATTTTAAATAAGAAGAGGGTGCTATGAAATCAAAGCGCAATAGAACGCTGATAGGACAACCTTCTCGTGAAATTCTTGAAATACCTAATCTAATAGATATTCAGCTTGAATCATACGAAAGGTTTTTACAGAGAAAAAAGCTGTCCAGCGGCCAGCCGCTGGAAAATGTGGGGCTGCAGGCGGTATTCGAGTCTATCTTTCCTATCGAAAGTCCGAATGGGGATATGGTGCTTCAGTTTGAAAGTTATTCCTTTGACCAGCCCAAATACAGTGAAATGGAATGTAAGGAAAAGGGCCTCACTTACGCACTTCCTCTGAAGGCTACCATCGACCTGATCTTTACCGAGACCGGTGAAATAAGACGTAAATCCCTGTATATCGGGGATATCCCAGTGATGACTGAAAGGGGCACGTTTATTGTCAATGGGGCTGAAAGAGTGGTAGTCAGTCAGATCCACCGTTCACCGGGAGTTATATTCGGGTACGAAGAAAAAGACCAGATGCACACAGCCAGAGTAATCCCTGACCGGGGATCATGGCTGGAGTTTGAACTGGAAGATAAAAAAGAGCTTTTGTACATCAGAATAGATAGAAAAAGAAGGATACTGGCTACTCTTTTCTTGCGAGCTATAGGGATTGATTCCAGGGAAGAGATAATAAATTGTTTTTATAGAACCCGGTCCGAAAAACTGGATGAAAGGGTTATTGCTGAAGGAACTTTAAATAATTTATATACTGCAAAAGCCTACTTCGGCAAGAGTGAAACCGAAAAGCTGGTGAGAGCAGGAGAAAGGCTTATCCCTACTACCTTGGATGCTCTGCTGCATGCTGGATATAATGAGATCGAAGTAATTGATTTCGAGGCTGCTGACAGCCTGAACTCCACAGTGATTATCAACTGTCTGGAAAAGGAGGATTTTCCCAAAGACCCCGAACAGCCGTTAAAAGACGAGCCTTCCAGAGAGGATGCCATAACCAGAATTTATACCATAATACACCCAGGTGAGCCTACCACCCTGGAAAATGCAGAAAGGGATATAAGCACCCTGTTTTTCGAGCCCAAGCGGTATGACCTGGGAGAAGTGGGTCGGTACAAAATCAACAAGAGATTTGACTATCCGGAGGAAGTCCAGGACAGAGTGCTGAGGACCCAGGACATAGTTGATACCATGAAATATATCGTGAAGGTATATATTGGAGAGGGCAGTATAGATAATATCGACCACCTGGGCAATAGAAGGGTCAGGTCAGTGGGCGAGCTATTGATGAACCAGTTGAAAATCGGCTTTTCCAGAATGGAAAGGATTGCCAAAGAAAGGATGTCCATAAAAGATGCCGACACTATCAGACCTCAGGACCTGATCAGCATCAAGCCCATTACTGCTGCTGTGAAGGAGTTTTTTGGCTCCAGTCAGCTTTCTCAATTTATGGACCAGGTCAATCCACTTTCCGAGCTGACCCATAAGCGCAGATTGAATGCACTGGGCCCGGGGGGGCTTTCCAGGGAAAGAGCAGGGTTTGAAGTAAGGGATGTCCACTACTCTCATTACGGAAGAATGTGTCCAATTGAAACCCCGGAAGGTCCGAATATCGGACTCATTGTATCGCTTTCACTCTACTCCAGGGTTAACAAGTATGGTTTTCTGGAGACTCCCTACCGAAAAGTGGTAAACGGCACTGTGACCGATGAGATTCATTACTTGACTGCTATGGACGAAGAAAAATACAACATCGCCCAGGCCAATGCAAAGCTTGATGGAAATAACCGTTTTGTGGATTCCTATGTAGCTGCACGGCTCAAGGGTGAGTTCATGAGGGTGGTTCCGGAGGATATTGACTATATTGATGTGTCACCCAAGCAGATAATAAGTGTTTCCACATCTTTAATACCTTTTCTGGAACATGATGATGCCAACAGAGCGCTGATGGGGTCCAATATGCAGAGACAGGCTGTTCCCCTGCTGAAGCCTGAAGCACCTCTTATCGGAACCGGTATAGAAGCAATTGCAGCCACCGATTCGGGGGTGCTGATTAAGGCCAGGAGGAATGGAAAGGTAGAATATGTCTCCTCCACTCAAATAAAGGTAGCTCACGATGAAGGAGGAGAGCCTGATGTGTATAACCTTATCAAATACAAAAGAACAAATCAGGATACCTGCTACAACCAGAAACCAATGGTAAAAGAGGGAGACAGGGTAGAAGCTGGTGAAATAATTGCAGACGGCCCGGCTACAGACAAAGCAGATCTGGCTCTGGGTAAAAATGTGCTGGTAGCTTTTATGCCCTGGATGGGGTACAACTATGAAGATGCAATACTGATAAGTGAAAAGGTAGTAAAAGAAGATTTGTTTACTTCAATCCATATCGAAGAGTTCGATGTAGAGGTGAGAGAAACCAAACTGGGGATGGAGAACATCACCAGGGACATACCCAATTTAAGTGAAGAAGCTTTCCGTGACCTTGACGAAGAAGGAGTGGTACGAATCGGGGCCATGGTGAAGCCGGGGTCCATCCTTGTTGGAAAGGTCACTCCCAAGGGGGAAACAGACGTAACTCCGGAGTACAAGCTTCTGAACTCCATATTTGGTGAAAAAGCAAAAAACGTAAAGGACACATCCCTGAGAGTACCCCACGGTACTGAAGGGACCATCTTGGATATAAAAAGACTGAAAAGGTCAGAAGGTGATGAACTGCCCCCGGGAGTGGAAGAAATGGTAAAGGTATTTATTGCTACCAAGAGAAAACTCCAGGAGGGAGATAAGCTGGCAGGCAGACACGGCAACAAAGGGGTAATAGCAAGGGTGCTGCCTGAAGAAGATATGCCGTTTCTGGAAGACGGGACACCGGTGGAAATTGTACTCAACCCGCTGGGGGTGCCTTCCAGAATGAATCTGGGACAGATACTGGAGACCAGTCTGGGATGGGCGGCCAACAAGCAGAATGTGAACTTCTATACTCCTGTATTTGAAAGTGCAACCAATGAGCAGATAGCAGATCAGCTCAAGAAGGCTGGACTTCCTGTAGACGGCAAAACCACTCTTTATGATGGTTTGACAGGGGAGCCATTTAAGAATAAGGTCACTGTGGGTGTTATTTACATGCTCAAGCTGGCGCACCTGGTGGACGACAAGATACATGCCAGGTCTACCGGACCTTATTCGCTGGTAACCCAGCAGCCTCTGGGTGGAAAGGCCCAGTTCGGTGGACAGAGACTGGGAGAGATGGAGGTATGGGCTCTGGAAGCTTACGGAGCAGCCAATAACCTGCAGGAGCTGCTTACAGTGAAATCCGATGACATGACCGGAAGAGCCAGGATATACGAGGCGATTGTTAAAGGAGAAAATGTGGCTATGTCCGGGATTCCGGAGTCGTTTAATGTGCTGGTCCAGGAGCTGCGAGGACTTGGACTGGATATCAGTGTATATGATGAAGAAGGCGGTCATATCCCCTTGACAGAAAAAGATGAAGAGATAATAGAAAAGAAGGCTCATAAACTTTTCAACAGCCATGTTTAGAGGTTGTTTTCAGTGAGTGATGCTATTTCATCCAGGTGAAGCTTAAATGCCGGGTGATGGTATTATCCATATCCTGTCCACACCGGTTGGACGGGGGATATGGTGGAGATTCTTTATCAAAGGAGAGTTATGTTTATGAAAAACTTGAGCGAGTTCTCAGATATCCAGATAAAGCTGGCATCTCCTGAGCTTATAAGAAAATGGTCTTACGGAGAGGTAAAAAAGCCTGAAACCATAAATTACCGAACTCTCAGACCGGAAAGAGACGGGCTTTTCTGTGAGAGAATTTTCGGGACAACCAAGGAGTATGAGTGCTACTGCGGTAAGTTTAAAAGTATACGATACAAGGGAGTGGTATGCGACCGATGCGGGGTGGAGGTTACCCATTTCAAGGTAAGAAGAGAGAGGATGGGGCATATAGAGCTGGCAGCTCCGGTTTCACATATATGGTACTACCGGAGTGTTCCTTCCAGGATGGGGCTTCTTCTGGACCTCACCATGACCGAACTGCGAAGTGTACTGTACTTTGAAAAATATATTGTAATCGACCCGGGTGATACTGATCTGAAAAAGATGCAGCTTATGACCGAGGAAGAATACAATGAATATCGAGAACGATATGGTATGAGCTTCACCGCAGGAATCGGTGCCGAAGCAATAAAGACCCTCCTGGCTGAGCTTGATCTGGAGGTGCTTTCTCAGGAGCTTCGGGAAAAAATGATGGAAAAAGGACCAAAAACTGATAAAAGGCTCCTGAAAAGGCTGGAAATAGTGGAGGACTTCCGGGATTCTGGAAACAGGCCTGAGTGGATGATCCTGGAGGCGATCCCTGTAATACCTCCAGAGCTAAGGCCCATGGTACAGCTTGATGGGGGGAGATTTGCCACCTCTGACCTTAATGATCTGTACAGGAGAGTAATTAACAGGAACAACAGGTTGAAAAGACTCATTGCATTGAATGCTCCTGAAATAATAGTCAGAAATGAGAAAAGAATGCTCCAGGAAGCAGTTGATGCTCTTTTCGACAACAGCAGGAAGAAAAGAGCAGTAAGAGGACCGGGTAACAGACCCCTGAAGTCGCTTTCGGATATGCTGAAAGGAAAACAAGGGCGGTTCAGACAGAACCTTCTGGGAAAAAGGGTGGACTACTCAGGACGTTCTGTAATTGTAGCCGGGCCTTCTCTGGAAATGCATCAGTGCGGGCTTCCCAGTCTCATGGCTATGGAGCTGTTCAAGCCTTTTATAATGAAGAAACTGGTAGACAAGGGAATAGTGTACAATATAAAAAGGGCCAAGACCATGGTGGAGCAACGCTCTCCAGAAGTGTGGGGGGTGCTGGAAGAGGTGGTCAGCGAACATCCGGTGCTTTTGAACAGGGCGCCTACTTTACACAGAGTAGGCATACAGGCATTCGAACCGGTCCTGGTTGAGGGCAAGGCAATCAGGCTTCATCCCCTGGTATGCCATGCTTTTAATGCTGACTTCGATGGTGACCAGATGGCAGTTCATGTTCCCCTGTCTCTGGAAGCACAAATTGAATCATGGGTCCTGATGCTTTCAGCCAAGAACCTGCTGGACCCTGCAAACGGAAAGCCCTTGGTAAGCCCCACCCAGGATATGATTCTGGGTATATACTATCTAACTAAAGAGGACCCAGCCAAAGAAAAGGAGAAGAAAAAATACTATGGTTCAATTGACGAGGTTTTTACTGCACTGGAAAACGGGGCGTGTGACTACCATGACCGGATACTGGTAAGGTACAACGGCGAAAGAATAGATACTACTGTGGGCAGGGCGGTATTCAGCTCCATTCTGCCCGAAGAGATTGGTTTTCTGAACTATACGGTTGGAGACAGGGAGCTTGTCCAGCTGGTCAGCATCTGTTATGACCACTATGGTGCTGCCATTACAGCCAGGATGCTGGACCAGGTTAAGGAAATGGGATTTGAGTATGCTACCCTATTTGGTGTTACCATAAGCATGGATGATATAAAGATTCCAGAGGAAAAGAAAAATATTCTGGAGAAAGCTGAAAAAGAGGTAGTGGAAGTGTACGATCAGTACAGAAACGGACTGATAACTAATGAAGAGAGATACAACAAGGTAATTGATATATGGACAGGAGTAAATGAGAGGATTGCAGACGTAATGATGGACAACCTCAAAAAAGACAAAAACGGCCTGAATCCGGTATATATGATGGCTCTTTCCGGGGCCCGCGGTTCGAAGACTCAGATTAGGCAGCTTGCAGGCATGAGGGGGCTGATGGCCAAACCGTCCGGAGAGATTATAGAGCTTCCCATCAGGTCCAACTTCAAGGAAGGATTGACAGTTCTGGAGTACTTCAACTCCACTCACGGAGCTCGTAAAGGTCTTGCTGATACTGCACTTAAAACCGCTGATGCAGGATATTTGACCAGAAGGCTGGTTGATATAGCACAGGATGTGGTAATTACAGAAGAGGACTGCGGAACCATCAACGGTATAGAGATGAGAGCTTTGAAAGAGGAAGACAACATTATTGAGTCTCTTTTTGACAGAATTGTGGGCAGGTACACTGTGGACAGGATTCGAGACCCTCGGACCAGGGAAATAATTATTGAAGCCAATGAGCTTATTACCGAAGAAGTAGCCAGAAAAATCGAGAATGCCGGTTATACCAGTGTCAAAGTAAGAACTGTACTGACCTGTGAATCAGAACATGGAGTGTGTGTGAAGTGCTACGGTAGAAACCTGGCTACAAAGAGGAGTACAGAAGTTGGAGAGGCAGTGGGTATTGTGGCTGCAGAGTCCATAGGCCAGCCAGGCACCCAGCTTACTATGAGAACATTCCACATCGGAGGAACTGCTGCCAGGAAGGCCGAAGAAAATACCGTACAGTTCAACTATCCAGTATACATATCAAACATCAATGCCCGGGTTATCGGGAAAAAAGACGGCCGAAAGGTGGTCCCCAGGAGAGGGACTATAACAGTTAATCGTATCCTGTACCAGTACTATCTTACGGATATAGATACCGAAGTAAAAGACGGAGACTTCATAGAATCTGGTCAGATATTTGCCAAAACCAAGAAGGATAACCTGGATATAGAGGCTCATGAACGCGCATATGTGAAATTCAAGGACGACCGTATGCTGGTTCTGGGTGATCCTTATGAAGTGAACCTCAAAATAGGAGCAGAACTCCAGGTACAGGAAGAGGATACTGCAGAGGCCAAGCAGATAATAGCCAAATTCGACCCGTTCTCAGAACTCATTCTGACAGAACATTCCGGAAAGGTCCAGCTTATTTCTATAATTCCAGGAACCACTATGAAAGAAGAGGTGGACGAAATAACAGGAGTGATAAACAAGATTGTAATGGATGTACAGGACGAGCATCTTCAGCCCAAAATAATTATTGTGGATGAAGAGGGTAAAGAAGTAGAAAGCTACAATATTCCTGGAGGCGCCTATATTACGGTGGAGGACAATCAGGAAGTAAGCACCGGAGATATCATAGCCAAGATTCCGCGAGGACAGGCAAAAACCAAGGACATCACCGGGGGTCTTCCCAGGGTGGCTGATCTGTTTGAAGCAAGAAAACCTAAAGATGCTGCAGTTCTGTCCAAGGTGAACGGTACAGTGAAGTTTGGAAGTATTGTAAAGGGCAAGAGAGTTATTGTGGTTGAGGACGAAAACGGTGAAGAATACAAGCATCTGGTTCCACTTGGAAAACATATCACAGTAAGGGACAACGATCCAATAAGGTCCGGTGATCCAATATGCGAGGGCTCGGTGAATCCCCATGATATACTGGAAATCATGGGTGAGCAGGCTCTGCAGAGCTGGCTGGTGAACGAAATCCAGGAGGTTTACAGGCTTCAGGGAGTAAATATAAATGACAAGCATATCGGGGTTATAGTAAGGCAGATGCTTAAAAAAGTAGAGATAGTTGATGTGGGTGATACCAACTTTATTGTGGGCCAGCAGGTAGATAAATTCAAGTTCAAGCAGGAAAACGAAAGGGTAGTAAAATTAGGTGGAAGCCCTGCAACTGCAAAACCGGTGCTTCTGGGCATAACCCGGGCAGCCCTGAACATTGACAGCTTTATTTCTGCTGCTTCCTTTCAGGAAACCTCCAGGGTGCTGACCAATGCAGCAATAAAAGGAATGGTCGACCACCTGCGGGGGCTGAAAGAAAATGTTATTATAGGACATCTAATACCAGCAGGTACCGGTATCAGAAATTACAGGAGCGTGGAGCTGTATCGCTCTGAAATAGGTGACATGGAGCTGCCCCAGGAGGTAAAGGAGAAGGTAGAGG
>JBMCUI010000095.1:0-8331 GCA_048622675.1 Spirochaetota bacterium
GGTGATGAGAGATCTGCAGAACTCCTGTACTGAGTTGAATGTATCTGTGATCGGCGGACACACTGAAGTAACTCCCGGGTTGAGCCATCCCATTCTTTCGGGTGCCATGCTGGGAGAGGCCGGCAAGGACCAGCTTATTAAAAATGGCAACATAACCCCTGGGGACCGGCTGTACCTTACCAAAGCTGTGGCTATTGAAGCCACCTCCATAATTGCTAGAGATAAAAAAAGCGAGGTTATAAATAAATTCGGAAGCCAGTTCTATCGAAGGTGTCTCAACTTTTTAGAAAATCCGGGTATAAGTGTGGTAAGGGATGCCATCAGGGCCAGAAGCGAAGCCGGGATAACCGGAATGCATGATCCTACTGAGGGTGGTGTTCTTGCCGGTGCCTACGAAATGGCGGTCGGCTCCGGTCTGGGACTTCGCATATTTCTGGATAAAATTCCGGTATTTCAGGAGACCAGGAAATTATGTGAATACTTTAAGATATCTCCCTATCAGTGTATTGCATCGGGTTCTTTGTTGATCTCCGCTCCTCCCGGGGAAGTGCACAACCTGGAAAGGGCTTTCAGCGGTCGGGCAGATGGTATGCCCTATCTGAGTTGTATCGGGGAGTTTACCCGAAGGGGGGAGCCCACTGTAGTGGAGGATGCAGCCGGTACCAGAGAAATCCATCCTACAGGAAGAGATGATATAACCAGGATACTTTAATATGATTTTTCAGGAAAGCTGAGATTTCCTTTGTTGAATATAGGGGTGGTGATAAAACAACGAATATTGTTGTTTTCGAGTTGGGATTTTGCTACCATTAGGGGTGGAGTTGTTTTGAATATACCAAAAATAGAAAGTCCTGACCCGGCCAGGAGGGCATTCAACGCCCCCTGCTGCAGCATAGTTTTTTTTATATACCCGGTAACCGGGAACTCTCTCTCAATGGGTCCTTCAAAATCGTTGTGAAGGTTTTCTGATACAGTTTCTATGTTTTTGTTCCGGATTCCTTTGAGGAGTCTTTTGCTCTTTTCCAGATTTTTACCGATCCTGGTTTTATCAATTATGGAATAAGCCCAGCCGGTGGAAGGTTTGGTAACAGGTGGTGTGGCAATAAGAATATACATAAAAGGGGGATCAATCTCCAGCTTGTTGACCTTGTCACCTATTCCGGAAACTATGGCCAGACCGCCTGTAATGCAGTAGCATACATCCATGCCCAGTTTTTTGGCCAGAGCAGCCTTTTGTGAATGATCAACCTGAAGTTCGAACATCCTGATCAGCCCGTTTATCACTGCTGCTGCATCCGCTGAACCGCCTCCAAGGCCGGCTTTCGTAGGAATATTCTTGGTGAGGAATATTTTTACTCCATGGGATAAATGACAGGTGCGGTGTATCATCCGGGCAGCCTGATATGCCAGATTTTTTTTTCCGGTCATTTCTCCTTCAAGAATTACACCAGGACAGGGAAGCTTCTGGATGGTTATGGTATCAAAAAGATCTACCTGTATGTTGATAAAATGCACTTTGTAATAGTCCATTTCACCTTTTTCGGGCAGCAGGTTCAGGCTGAGGTTCAATTTGGCGGGAGCTTTTAAATTTATGTTTTTCATAACACCCAATTATTGCTAAATTAATTTTGTAGCCGGTAGAAAATATGAAACAGGATAAGGTACTATGAATATAGCAATTATTTGTGCGGGCGGAAACGGCGAAAGAATGAGAACCAGGGAAAACAAGGTTTTCCTCAAACTAGACGGCAGGCCTATTATCTACTATACTCTGAGAACTCTGGCTGAACATGACCAGGTGGATTCCATAGTAGTCACCACCAAAAAGGAGTATATACCCAGGCTGAAGCGGATCATAGCTGCAGCCAATATAGACAAGGTGCTGTTTATAGAGGAGTCGTATCATACCAGACAGGAATCAACGTACCATGTTCTGGAAAAGCTGAAAAAAATGAATATTCCCCGGGAGTCTTATGTAATAATACACAATGCTGTGAACCCGTTTATAAAGCATTCGGAGCTGGACGAATGCCTTAACGCAGCCCGGGAATACGGAGCCGGACTGCTGGGGTTTGAAGCAGCAGATACCATAAAAATTATTAATGAGAGCCGCTTGATAGACCATACCCCCACCCGCAACAGGGTATGGATAGCTCAGACGCCCCAGATTATCCGGTTCGATATTGCTGTAAAGGCGTTTGAGTATGCCCACCAGAAGGGATTTATAGCTACCGATGATACCACTCTGGTAGAAGCTATCCATGAAAAGGTCAAGTTTGTTGAGTGCTCAAGGGAAAACTTCAAAATCACCTATCCCCAGGATGTGGAGCTGGCCAAACGCATTCATGCCCGGCGCAAGAGGGAGCAGAGTAATTGGTACGGGTAGGGTTTGGAAGCGACAGCCACCGGTTTGAACAGGATGCAGAAAAACCTCTGGTTCTTGGAGGGGTGAAGATCAGCAGCAGCGGTGGCATGAAGGCCAATTCTGATGGTGATGTTGTTCTGCATGCCCTTTTCAATGCCCTGAGCCAGGCAGCAGGAGGGGAATCGATAGGCTGCTATGCTGATCCCCTTTGTAAAAAGGGGACAACCGACAGCAGAGAGTACCTGAAAGTTGCCCTGAATATGGTAAAGCACCGGGGCTGCCGGGTAGGGAACATAGGCATAATGGTAGAGGCAAAGAAGCCGTATGTTTCAGCCGAAGACATTGACAGGATGAAAAGCTGTATTTCAGCACTTGCCGGCATTGAAAAAACGGATGTAGGTATTACCTTCACCTCCGGAGAGGGACTTACCCCTTTCGGCAGGGGAGAAGGAATCCTGGCCCAGGCTGTGGTAACTCTGATTGCTGTGTGAGGGCCGAACTGGAGATGGGGGAATGTCTCTTTTAAAACCTGTTACCATAGGAACTCTTACTACCCGGAACAACGTTTTTCTGGCCCCTCTAGCCGGTATAAGTGAAAGGGGATTCAGGATTATCGGCAGCAGCTTTGGATGCGGGTTGTGCTTTACCGAAATGGTCAGCTCCCACGGCCTGGTAAATGCCAACCGAAAATCTATGGAGCTTTTGAGGATCACCAGAAAAGAAAGGCCCACAGGGATACAGATTTTTGGCTCCAATCCGGAGATAATGAGCACAGCCGCCTCCCTGTGCAATGACCACCCCGCTGACCTGCTTGACATAAACGGCGGCTGTTCGGTAAGAAAAGTAATGAGCACCGGTGCAGGAGCCGGTATTCTGGAAGCCCCCTGGAAGTTCTACAAGATAGTTAATGCGTGTGTGAGTGCCTCAATATATCCGGTAAGTGTTAAGATCAGGCTGGGCCTGAGTGAAAACAGGATCAATGTGCGGGAAATTGCTGAGGCTGCAGAGGAAGCAGGGGCGGAGCTTTTAACCCTCCATCCAAGGACTGCTGAAAGCAAATACTCAGGAAAGGCCAGGTGGGAGTATATAGGAATGGTAAAAGATACGGTCAGCATACCGGTGTGCGGTAACGGGGACATCCGCTCTCCCGAGGATGCGGTTAGAATGGTTGTGGATACCGGGTGCGATGCAGTTATGATAGGCAGGGCTGCTATAGGTAATCCATGGATCATCCGGAATGTAATGAAAGCATTTGAGGTGTACCCGGAAAAGGTGGAAGTGAAAACCCCGGGTGTGGAAGAAAAGGTGGGTTTGGCCCTGGACCATCTGAGAATGATAGTTGCATATAAAGGTGAAAAGTCAGGAATAAAAGAAAGCAAAAAGATTATACACCGCTACCTTAAAGGAGTGCCGCATGCATCAAAGCTCAAGGAGCGGTTTTTCAGGATGAACACCCGGGAGGAAATGGAAAAAGCACTGGAGTCCATTCTGGAAGAGAGGCAGCTGCAGGATGTTCAACCCTTTTAAAAAACTGGTGCCAGGAGCCTCTTCCTTCTTTGAACCAGAGGACCTTGATGGAAAGCTTGACGGTTTTCTGGATTATATCAAAGGAAAAAAGATATATCTGGCCCTGTCAGGAGGCGGGCTGGCCCTGGTATGCCATATTGCAGCAATCAGGCTTATAGAGAAACTGGGAATTAGTCCTGAAAGAGTGTACGGCACCTCAGCGGGAGCAGTAGTCGGCGGGCTGTATGCAGCAGGGCTGGACTCCTACCAGATGGAAACTGCAGTACTGAAGCTCAAGAACCCTGACCAACTTTTCGGACCGGGGTCCAGGCATTTTATATTCAGGGCTGTAAAGAGCGAGTTTGAGGCGCAGGTGTGGAAAAATGGATTTAAGAAGTCGGGAATTTACAACAGCAGGAGGCTGGAGCGGTACATTCAAAAGAGCCTACGGGGGTTTTTTAATGAAGCGCCCCGGCTGAAGGAGCTGGAAAGACCATTTTCTGCAGTGGCCTTCAACATCGGTTCAGGCAAGGCGCATGACCCTGAAGCTAATGTTAAGAAAGTATTTTCTACAGAGGACACTCCTGAGGTTTCCCTTAAAGATGCTGTTATGGCCTCCATTTCTATTCCCGGAATATTTGTTCCTAAAAAAATAGGACCCTATTATTATATTGATGGAGGAGTGGTTGAGAACCTGCCGGTAGTATCTGCCTATGAACACTGGTTAAGGCAAAGAAAGTTTTATCAGAAGAATCTGGTGATTATGGCAGTAGACCTGGGGTATACCGGTGAGAGCTTGATCGAAGCTACCAATATCAGACCACATGATATGATGCTGTATGCCTTCAGCGTGGAAGGAAAAGCTATAAATCAGTACAGCCTTTTGAGGACCCATAATCCCAGAAGGGGCTCCCATGTAATACTGCTGAAACCCCGGTGCTACGACATGCGTCTTACAGATTTTCACAAGATTCCGGGAGCTATTGAAAGCTCCTACACCAGGATGGTCGACCAGCTGGAGGGCGAGGGCTTTTTGAGGGAGACCAGGGAGGACATTCAGAAAGCCCGTGATTTCCTGGGCATTGAGTCCAGGGTTTAATTCGTTGCACCGTATTCAATTTGGAGGAGGAACCATGTATCAAATGCTTGAAACCCGAAAAAATACCAGGTCCTGCAGGGTATTTTGTTCAAGGGTCCCGGTGGTGTGTGGTGTGCTGCTGGTTTTAATGGTTGCGAACACCTGGCGGGGAGAGGCGTCTTCTCAGAAAAAGGGTAAGGCTGCCCGGACTGAAAAATCCGACCCGGAGCCAGCAGAAGAAATTGCACAGCAAAGACCACAGGTTGCAGAATCAATTACTCCAGCTGAAGCAGCTGAGCTTATTAAGAAAAACCGGGACAATCCTTATTTTGCTGTGCTGGATATCCGCACCAGAGAAGAGTACCTGTCCGGACACCTGGAGAATGCATCAAACATAGACTACTATTCAGAAAGCTTTAAACAGGTGCTTGATGACCTGGACAAAGAAATGACCTACCTTATCTACTGTCAGTCAGGCACCAGAACCAGGGCCGCCCTCGCCCTTATGAAGGACCTTGGTTTCAGGGAGGTCTACATGCTTAAAGGAGGAGTGTTCAAATGGAAGCTGGAGGGCTACCCTGTTTCAGAGGTAAGCGGCTGCGGGTGCGGAAGCTGAGATTACAGGCAGTACGTACACCTGAGAAAAATGGTTTACGTTGCCACTATATTCACCAGCTTGTTGGGAACCACGATCACTTTCTTTATCTCTTTTTCACTGGTGTAGCGGCGGACCTTCTCATCGGAGAGGGCCATATCCTTCAGGGTCTGCTTATCAGCATTCCTGGGTGCCTCCAGCCTGGCCCGGAGCCTGCCGTTGACCTGCACCACTACCGTGATAATATCCTGTTTGGTAAGCTGTTCATTGTACAGGGGCCAGGCCTGGTTTGAGACGAATCCCTCCAACCCCATCCGGTGCCACAGCTCCTCAGTGAGAAAGGGTACAAAAGGTGAAAGCAGCACCAGGAGAGTTTTTGCCCCGTATGCATAGGCAAGCTGGACCCGGCTGTCTTTTTCCAGGATGTGTTCAGAAAAGGCATTGAAGTAATTCACCATCTCCATAATAGAAGCTATGGCTGTGTTGAGGTGAAACCTCTCATCAATGTCCTGGGTAACTTTTTTTATGGTTTTGTGCGTCACATGAAGGATCTGTTTTTCGACTCCTTCGGTCTGCAGGTTTTCCATAATTTTCCGCTGGTATGACGGCAGCTCGTCCCCGAACTTGTTGAAGTAGTATTGGTTTCCCTCAAAAAGCCTGTACACCCTGTTTAGAAATCTGAAAGAGCCTTCCACCCCGCTTTCGGACCACTCCAGGTCTTTTTCAGGAGGGGAGGCAAACAGTATGAACAGCCTGGTGGTGTCAGCCCCGTAGCGCTGAATGATATCGTCCGGGTCCACCACGTTTTTTTTGGACTTGGACATTTTTTCTATTCTGCCTATTTCCACCGGCATGCCGCATTTTGTGCAGGTATGTTCAGCATCTACTTCCTGTGGAAAAAGGTAGCCGTGGTTGGGGCAGTAGGAAGTCTCCTTGGTTACCATCCCCTGGGTCAGAAGCCTTTCAAACGGCTCATCCGAACCAACCAGGCCGGTGTCCCTCAGAAACTTGGTAAAGAACCTGGCATAAAGCAAATGCAGGATGGCGTGCTCGATGCCTCCGATGTACTGGTCCACGTTCATCCAGTAGTCCACTTCATTTTTGTCGAAGGGAGCGTTCTGCTCATGGGGGCTGCAGTACCGTTCAAAGTACCAGGAGGAATCTACAAAGGTGTCCATGGTATCCGTCTCCCTCCTGGCAGGCCCCCCGCAGCCTGGGCAGGCGGTTTCCACAAAACTGGAGCTTGTCCTCAAGGGATTTTCTCCGCCTGTGAATACCACATCTTCGGGTAAAATTACCGGAAGGTCTTGTTCTTCTACCGGAACAGTCCCGCAGTGGGTGCAGTATACCACCGGTATGGGAGTACCCCAGTACCTCTGGCGTGAAATAAGCCAGTCTTTCAGTTTATAATGGATGGTTTTTTCTCCCAGTTTTTTTTCTTCGATGTACCGGGTAATCTTTTCTATTCCCTGGGTATTTGGCAGCCCGGTTATGGGCCCCGAGTTTACATTGGTCCCCTCTTCCAGGTAGGCCTCTCGCATGGTCTGGGGGTCCAGGGTACCGGAGGGGTCCTGTATTACCACTTTTATTGGGATATTGTACTTTCTTGCAAACTCAAAGTCCCTCTGGTCATGGGCAGGAACAGCCATAATTGCCCCGGTGCCGTATTCCATGAGTACGAAATTGGCAATGTACAGAGGGAGTTTTTCGTTGTTAAGGGGGTTGGTCACATATTCGCCTGTAAAAATGCCTTCTTTTGTGTAATCTTCGCTGGCCCGTTTTATCTTGTCCTGTTTTTTGACTTTTTCTACAAACTGTTTGAGTGTATGGGAATCCTTTGACCTGTTTATTATTTCATCGACCAGCGGATGTTCCGGGGCTATGGCCATGAAGGTTACCCCGTATACAGTATCCGGTCTGGTGGTAAACACCGGAAAGTCCCTCCCGTTGTACTTGAAGTTCACTCTTACACCGGTGCTTTTTCCTATCCAGTTTTGCTGCATGGACTTTACCCGCTCGGGCCACCCGGGGAGTTTGTCCAGGAAGTCCAGGAGTTCGTCTGCATAGTGGGTTGTTTTTAAAAACCACTGGGAGAGATTCTTTTGTTCTACGAGGCTGCCGCACCTCCAGCAGGCCCCGTTTTCCACCTGTTCGTTGGCCAGAACAGTATTGCATCTGGGGCAGAAGTTTACATCTGCTTCTTTTTTATAGGCCAGCCCCTTTTTGTACATCTGCAGGAATATCCACTGGTTCCATTTGTAGTAGTCCGGCCTGTAGGTGGCAACTTCTCTGTCCCAGTCGTAGGAGAAACCCAGTCTCTTGAGCTGATAGCGCATGTTCTCGATATTGCTGGAGGTCCATCTGGCCGGATGGATATTTCTTTCAATGGCTGCATTTTCAGCAGGAAGCCCGAAGGAGTCCCAACCGATGGGATGCAGAACATTGTATCCCTTCATTTTCTTGTACCGCGCCAGTACATCGCCAATGCAGTAGTTTCTTACATGCCCCATGTGTATTTTTCCGGAGGGATAGGGAAACATTTCCAGACAGTAAAACTTGGGTTTTTTTTGGTGCTTATCTGTCCTGAAAATGCCGTGCTTTTCCCACTCCTTTTGCCATGTTGTTTCTATTTTGTGGAAGGGATAGTAGTCTCTGGGCATAAAAGGCTCCGCAGTACCGGCTGAAAGTTCTGTATCAGATTATGGTGAAAGTATAGTAATATCATATAAATGGCTGGTCAATTCATTTTGCCTCTCCTGCACCGGCAGCCTTCACAGGCATATAAAG